>JAVXAN010000020.1:0-16589 GCA_036660495.1 Bacilli bacterium
TATATTTAAAAATCTTCTTCTAATACTAGGTGTTCCTTTAACTATTTCTAAATCATCTGGACAAAAAATTATAACATTTAAATTTGATAAATAATTACTTAATTTTTTTTGTACTAAGTTGTTAATCATAACTTTTTTACCTTTTTCATTTAATAAAATTGAAAAATTTTTAGAATTTTCATTATAAATAACGCTGGCATCAATTTTCATATATAATGATTTTTCTTTTATTAAATTTAAATCATTATTAGTTCTATGTGATCTAACAATGGATAAAAAATAAATACTTTCTAGTATGTTGGTTTTTCCTTGGGCGTTATTTCCAATAAAAATATTAATATTTTTATTAAATTTTAAATTTAAATCGGAAAAATTTCTAAAATTTTTAAGTTTTAGTCTACTTAAAAACATAATTTGCCTTTTTTATGCTCATATAACCACCTACATACCTTTTTAGTATACTACTACACCCATAATTATTATATCATACATTGAGCTTTATTTTACCAATTTTAATTACTTTTTAACATTATTTTTTAATTTTTCCATTTTTTTACGGTTTGATAATACAGCGTTTAATCTAGTTGATCTTAATATTTGATTATCAAGCGAACCATATGAAATATCCAATGTTAAAATACTACCATTAGTAAATATAATTTCAGTTTTATTAAAATCTATTTTCCTATATTCCCTAATATTATTTAATGATATCCATATACAATCAAATAATCTTGGTGAATTTGTAGGAAAAAAAATTAATT
The DNA here is from genome assembly GCA_036660495.1 of Bacilli bacterium. GTDB lineage: Bacteria > Bacillota_I > Bacilli_A > RF39 > UBA660 > JAVXAN01. Next base: position 765 of record JAVXAN010000020.1, read on the forward strand.
CTCTACTTTCTTCAATTATAATTGGTGCTTTATGACTAATGTTTATTAAAGATTTTGTACCTGAAAACCTTCCTTCATATGAACTACCAAAATATTTACAACTATTATCAATAATTTTCATTGGATTTTTATTAATAATAATTTCTCCATCGGTTTCTATTATTTTAGTCTTATTTTCTTCAAATGGTAATAGTGCTAATGTTTCTTCATTTATTTCGTATAAATTCATGTTATTTTTCCCCCTAACAAATTAATAAAAAAATACTTGTTATCCCTTATAACAAGTATTTTAAGTGAATTTTGTCGAAATATAATTTTAATACGTTTTTATTGGTAAAATTAGTTGAAGTAATGTTTCATCATCATCATTTTTAATAATAATAGGTTGAATATCACTATTAAAATTTAAATTAACTTTCTTACTTTCTATTGTTTTTAATGCATCCATCATAAATCTAGAACTAAATGCTATTTTTATTTGTTCTTCATTATCTTTTTCCACCATTATTTTTTCTTCTACTTTACCAATTTCAGGAGAATTAGAAGAAATAATAACCTCATTATCTTCACATTCAAACTTAATAATGTTTTTTTCTTTATCACTAGTTAGTAACGCCGCCCTGTCAATAACATTATAAAGTTCATATGTATTTACACTTATTTTTAATTTGAAATTTTCAGGTATTAACCTATTTATATCTGGAAAAGTCCCACTTAATACTCTTGTTTGAAACATTATATTATCAAATTTAAATAAAACTTTATTATTAAAAATATGCATTTCAATTACATTATTATTTTCTTCTATAATTTTTATTAATTCAATTAAATTTTTTCCGGGAATTACAATATTTGTATTTTCACTTACTTTTTTTTCTAAATTAACATATTTTTTTGCTAATCTATACGAATCTGTTGCTACACATTCTAATATGTTCTCATTTATTATAAAATTTATTCCAGTTAAAATAGGTCTTGTTTCTTGTGTAGAAACAGCAAAAGAGGTTTTAATTATAATGTTTTTAAAATCTTCTTTTTTAATAATAACAGGTTCCTTTTTTTCTTCTAAATTTAAATTAGGAAAATCAGTTGAATCCATGCAATTTAAATTAAATTCTGAATTACCACATGAAATTAATACTTTAATTCCATCAAGTAACTCTATTTTTATAATTTCACCATCTAATTTTTTTATAATTTCAAGAATGTATTTTCCTTGAATTACGGTAGTTCCAATTTGATCAATTGATAATAAATCTTTTTTATTAATAAATGTTTCAATACTTATATCATTATCACTTGCTGATAAAAATAACCCATTACTAGATAAATTAAATTTTATACCTGATAATATAGGAATTAAATTCTTTGTTGATAATGCTTTTGATACTGCATTTAAATTGTGTAATAATATTTCTTTTTTTATACTAAATTTCATTTTATATTCTCCTTTATTATATGTATTTTTATTATTACTGTGGATAAGGTGGAAAACTTTTAATTTGTATAATAAATAACGTCAAAACCTTAGTTTTTTATAAACATACAAAGTTAATAATTTTACTTTTTTCCACAATCCCTATATTTTATTCTTTAAAGTATTTAAAATATTTTTAAATTGACTATTTGTTTTTAATTCTTTTTCTATTTTATCACATGAATGCATTATTGTTGAATGATCTCTTCCACCAAACTGAACTCCTATTTTAGGAAAGGATTCATCAGTTAGATTTCTACATAAATAAATTGCAACTTGTCTTGGAAAAGCAATGGTTGCTTTTCTTTTTTTAGATTTAATATCATCAACAGTAATATTATAATATTCACTTACAATTTGTTGAATTTTTTGAATACTGTTTTTTGTAAAAGCTGACTTTGATAAGTAATCTTTTAGGGCATCAATTGCTAAATTTAAATCAATATTACTAGTATTAAACATTGTAGCATAAGCAATAACTCTTGTTAAAGCTCCTTCTAATTGTCTAACGTCAGAATCACAATTATTAGCAATATACTCAATAACTTCTTTCGATATTGTATTACCTAAATTTTGACCAATAATCTTTTTCTTTAAAATTTCTATACGCATTTCATAATCTGGTGGATAAATATTAACACTTAATCCCCAATTAAATCTTGTCCTTAATCGATCTTCTAATTTTTTTAAATCATCTGGTGACCGATCAGAGGATATAATAATTTGTTTATTATCATCATATAAATTATTAAAAGTATTAAAAAATTCTTGTTGTGTTTGAGTTGCTCCTCCCAAAAACTGAATATCATCAATTATTAGTACGTCTACTCCTCTATATTTGTTTTTAAAACTATCAATATAACTAAAGTTAGTACCTGTTTCATCTTTCTTATTAATATTAAGAAAGTCAGAAATAAATTGTTCACTTGTAACATACAATACTTTTTTATTAGAATTATCAATAATATAGTTTCCAATTGCATGCATTAAGTGGGTTTTACCAAGTCCACTGTTTCCATAAAGAAATAATGGATTATAAGTTTTTCCAGGATTTTCGGCAACAGATACTGCAGCCATATAAGCAAACTTATTACTATCACCAACTATAAAGGAATCAAAAATATATTTTGAATTTAAATTTGATTTTTCTGGTGTATTTAAAGGAACACCAATATTTGTAATTGGAAGTAATACATTATTTTTAATTTCGTTTTCAAAAACAAACTCAAAATCAAAGCTAGTATTAGTTATATCACTAAAAACATCGGATATTGTTTGATACCACGTTTCCTGTAAACTTTTTTTTTGTAGTGGTGAATCAACTAATATTTTTGCTATATTATTTTCTAGTGCTACTAACTTAGTGTTTTTAAACCATGTATCATATGATAGAGATGAAATTTTTGGTTTTAGTTGTTTTAAAAAATTGTTCCATAAATTATCAATGTTCATATTAACCTCCCTTCCCCCTGATAATACGAGTTCTTTACATATATTTTACCAAAAATTTTACTTAAAAACAATCAATATTAATTAAAAACTTTTTTCCACAGGAGTTTTCCACAAGTTAGTGTATATAAATACAATAATAAATAACAAATCCACTAATTTTAAAAATATTAACTGTGTATAAAATTATAAACATATTATATTTATCCACAAGCTGGGTAAAAGTTAAAAAAAACATAAAATTATTATAAACTAAATTATTTTTTTGTGGAAAAAACTGTTTATTAATTTTAAATAAAAAACATCAGTTTAACATATATTTAAAATTAATTACATTTACAATAAAATGCAAATTTTAAAAACAATTAAATTATAAAATAAAAACATTGACTTTTACATTAATAACCCTTATAATAAACGTGTTTAAGAGAGCTGGAGGTGTTATAATGAAAAGAACTTTTCAACCAAATAATCATAAAAAGAAAAAAATTCATGGTTTTTTTGCTAGAAAACTTGCCGGATCTGGAATAGTTAATAGAAGAAGAGCAAAAGGACGTAAAGAATTATCAGCATAATACCACTTATATTAATTAAGTGGTTTTTTGTTATAAAAGAGGGTGGATACATTTGAAAAAGGCACATATTGTAAAAGAGGCTAAAGATTTTGATAAAGCTTTTAAACAAAGAAAGCAATATGTGAGTAAATACTATTACTTATATATAATTAATCAAGAAACTGATTATCGTTTTGGTATATGTGTATCTAAAAAAATTGGAAATGCAGTTACTAGAAACAAGTTAAAAAGACAAATAAAAGATATAATTGATAAAAGTTGTTTGCATTTTTTTAATAAAGATTATATAATCGTATTAAAGAAAAGCATAATAAATGCTAAGTATTTTGAAATGAAAGATGATTTAGTTAGTCTTTTAAATAAAATAAATGAATAGGAGAAACCAAATGAAAAAGCTTAAAAAATTATTAGTAGTTTTTTTACTGGTTTTTTTATTAACTGGTTGTACTAATCAATTAGTTGTTGAGAAAACAAATAGTAAAGGTAAAAAAACAAAAGAGGTAATTAAATATACAAAAGGAAAAAATGCAACGGGACAAGCACTTACTAAAAATATTTTATGTTCTCCAACAAATAAAGAATTATCTGATATTTATAAAAAAAATAAAGTAAATACTGATAAATTAGTAAAATGTTCTAATTTTACTCCTACGATAAAAGCATCTGAAGGACTTTGGGATAATCTTTTTATTAAACCTTTGGCATGGATAATATTAAAACTAGGAGATTTATGTAAAAACTATGGTTTAGCAGTTATAATAACAGGAGCTCTAATTAGATTAGCTATGTTTCCAATAACTAAAAAGACGGCAATGCAATCAGAAAATTTAAAATTAGCTCAACCAGAGTTAACAAAGTTAGAAAAAAAATATGCTTCAAAAGCTGATGATCAACAAGCTATGATGCAAAAAAGCCAAGAGATGATGGCAATTTATAAAAAATATAATATATCATTATTTTCAGGATGTATAATGGCTTTTATTCAATTACCATTATTTATAGCTTTTTTAGAAGCAATAAATAGAACTCCAGCAATCTTTGAAGGAAAGTTTTTAGGATTTCAATTAGGAACAACCCCGTTATTTGCAATGTCACAGGGTAATTATTTTTATATAATATTAATTGTTTTGATTTTTATTGTAACTTTATTTTCATTAAAATTAAATTCAACGGCAGTAACGGATAAATCAAATCCTGCGACTGCATCAACTAATATGATGATGAATGTAATGATTGTAGTAATAACTATAAGTTCGTTTACGTTATCAACAGCAGTTGGTTTATACTGGATAACTTCAAGTTTGTTTACTATAATTCAAAATTTATTAGTTAAGAGAGGTACTGCTAATGTTAGAATTAAAAAAGCATAGTTTCGAAGGTAAAAATAAAGAAGAAGTATTGGAGCAAGCATTAAAAACTTTACATGCATCAACTAGTGAAATATATTATTTAGAAAAAGAAGAAATTGTTGGTGGATTATTTAAATCAAAAAAACAAATTATTACTGCTGCTTTAAAAGAAGACGTTTTATCATACGTTAAAGCTTATTTAAAACAAATAACGGATTTAATGAATTTAACGGTTAGTTTTGAAACTCAAAAAAGGGAAACCTTTATTAAAATTAATATGTTTTCTGATAATAATGCTATTTTAATTGGGAAAAATGGAAAAACAATTTCGGCTTTACAACTATTAGTAAGACAAGCAGTTCAAAGTCAAATTGGAATAAGAATAAACATTATATTAGATGTTGAAGAGTATAAGGAAAAGCAACAAGAAAACATTGAAAGATTGGCTGTTAAACTAGCAAGAGATGTTGTTAGAACAAAGATAGAAGTAAGAATGGATAATATGAACTCTTATGAAAGGCGTTTAGTACATAGTGCTTTAACGGATTTTAAAGGAGTAACAACAATAAGTGATGGTGAAGAACCAAATCGTTTTGTAATAATTAAGCCAATTGATTAAAAAAAATATGAAATACAATTAAAAGGACTTAAGCTTGTAATTTACAGGTGAGAGTTCTTTTAATTTTATCATAATTATCATATTATGTAAGGTTAGCAAATTCATTAAAATATAAAACCCTAATTTAATACAAGAATAAATAAAGGTTTAAGTATCTTTTTATAAAGTATCTACTTTTACTTAACCACTTCAAAGTCGCTCTTTTTATTTGTTAAAAAAACGTTTTTATGATATTATTTAGTTACTTTATTTATCAAAAAGGAGTTGTGATTTTATGGGGGATACAATTGTAGCTGTATCAACAGCTTTAGCTGAAGGAGCAATAACAATAATACGAATATCAGGTAATAAGGCTATTAGTATTGTGAATTCAGTTTTTAAAGAAAAAGATTTAACTTTACTAGCTAGTCATACAATTAATTATGGACATATTGTTTATAATGGTGAAATAATAGATGAAGTATTATTAATGCTTATGAGATCTCCAAAAACTTATACAACTGAAGATATAATAGAAATAAATTGTCATGGTTCGATTGCAATAGCAAATAAAATTTTAGAAATATTATTGATATTAGGTTGCCGTTTAGCAGAACCTGGTGAATTTACAAAAAGAGCTTTTTTAAATGGAAGAATAGATTTAATTCAAGCTGAAGGAGTAATGGATTTAATAAATTCAAAAACTGAATTAAAAAGAAAGTTAGCAATAAATGAAGTTTCAGGTACTGTTTCAACAAAAATAAAAAGTTTAAGACAAAAGGTTTTAGAACTTATTGCTAATATTGAAGTAAATATAGACTATCCTGAATATGAAGATATAGAAATTGTCACTATAAATAAAATTAAAACTGAAATAAATTTAATAAAAGAAGAAGTAAAAAACATTCTTAATTTATCGGAAAATGGAAAAATAATAAAAGATGGAATTAAAACTTTAATTTTAGGTAAACCAAATGTTGGAAAAAGTAGTTTATTAAATACGTTACTAGAAGAAGAAAAGGCGATTGTTACATCCTTAGAAGGTACAACAAGGGATGTAGTAGAAGGAAGTTTTATAATAGATGGAGTTAAGCTTGATATTATTGATACTGCAGGCGTAAGGGATTCTGATAATGTTATTGAAAAAATAGGAATAGATAAAAGCATTAAATTAATTGATGAAGCAGAATTGATTTTGCTAGTATTAAACTATAACCAAATTCTTAGTAAGGAAGATAAGTTTTTATTGGAAAAAACAAAAAACAAAAGAAGAATAATAATTATTAATAAAATAGATTTAGATAAAGAGTTAACAGTGGATTTAGTAGGAGAAGAAGTTGTTAAGATAAGTACTAAGAATAATGTTGGTTTAGATTTGTTAAAAATTAAAATAAAAGAATTATTTAATTTTGGTGCTTTTGAAAGTAAAGACTTAACCTTTTTAACTAATGCAAGACAAATTTCGGCTTTAAAGTTGGTTTTAAAGAGTATAGAGGATATCGAAAAAGCAATAAAAGATAATCTTGAAATAGATATGATAGAAATAGATTTAAGAAGTATGTGGGAGCAGCTTGGAGAAATTATTGGTACTAATTATTCAGATGAATTAATTGATCAATTGTTTAGTCAGTTTTGTCTTGGAAAGTAAGTTGTATTTTTAATCGTTACTTAATAAAATTGATAATATTTGTTTTTTATGATATTATTAAAGCAGTGAAAAGCACTTAGTTCCTTAGAATTAGGTGCTAATTTTATATAAAAAGGATTGTGGTGATATTAATGAATTATGACATAATAATAGTGGGGGCTGGTCATGCCGGAATAGAGGCGGCACTAGCTAGTGCTAGGTTAAATAAAAAAACTCTGTTAATTACAATCAACTTAAATAATATAGCAGATATGCCATGTAATCCATCGATTGGAGGATCAGCTAAAGGAATAATTGTACGTGAAATAGATGCTTTAGGTGGTGAAATGGGAATAAATGCTGATAAAACTCTGTTACAATTAAAAATGCTTAATTCTTCAAAAGGTCCAGCTGTTAGAAGCTTAAGAGCCCAGGCTGATAAAGTTACTTATAAGTTAGAAATGATAAAAACTTTAAAAAATCAAAAGAATTTAGAAATATTAGAAGATATAGTAAGCGATTTAATTATAGAAAACAAGTGTGTTATGGGCGTAATAACCGAATCGGGAAAAACCATTTTTTCAAAAGCAGTTATTTTAACAACGGGAACTTATTTAAAAGCAAACATATTAATTGGTTCATCAAGAACGGATGAGGGGCCACATGGTGAAAAAAGCGCGAAATTTTTAAGCAAATGTTTAGAAAAAAATGGTTTTAAGTTATTGCGACTAAAAACTGGAACACCACCAAGAATTAAAAAAAGTTCAATTGATTATACAAAGTTAAAAAAAGAAAATGGAGATTTAGTCCCATTAACTTTTAGCTTTGAAAATAAAACATACTATGATTATAAAAATCAAGTACCCTGTTATTTAACGTATACAAATGAAACAACTCATAAAATAATTAAGGAAAACCTTAATAAATCTAGTATGTATGGTGGAATTCAGGAAAAATTAGGAATTGGTCCTAGATATTGTCCGTCAATTGAAGATAAAGTTGTGAGATTTGCTGATAAAAGCCGTCACCAGTTATTTTTAGAACCAGAAAGTTTAAGTTATGATGATATTTATTTACAAGGTTTTTCAACTAGTATGCCACATGATGTTCAAGAAAAAATGGTTCATTCTTTAGTAGGCTTAGAAAATGCGATAATAAAAAAATACGCATATGCAATTGAATATGATGCAATAGATCCTTTACAACTAAAAAACTCACTTGAAACAAAGGTTGTTACCAACTTATTTACAGCAGGTCAAATAAATGGTACAAGTGGTTATGAAGAAGCTGCTTGTCAAGGTTTAATAGCAGGTATTAATGCATGTTTAAAACAAGATGGAAAAACACCACTAGTATTATCAAGAAGTGAGGCGTATATAGGTGTTTTAATAGATGATTTAATTATTAAAGGTACTATTGAACCATATAGAATGTTGACATCAAGAGCAGAGTATCGCTTGTTATTAAGACATGATAATGCAGATTTAAGGCTTAGTAAAAAAGCGTATGACTTGGGATTATTACCAAAAGAAAGATATGAAAAACTACTAATTAAGGAAGAAGAAATAGCACAAATAAAAGAAGAAATAAGACATATAACTTTTCCAAAATATAAGTGTAATTTAGAAACATTATTAAAAAGAGATAATGAAAGAATAAGTGATTATACTTCAAGTTTATCTAAAAAATATAGTGTTGAAGCTTTAGAACAGGTAGAAATAAGTATAAAATATGAAGGATATATTAAGAAGGCTCTTAAAGAAGCAGAAAAAGTTCAAAAACTAGGAAAAAAACAAATACCTGAAGACATTAACTATGAAAACATAAATAATATAGCATCCGAAGCAAGGCAAAAACTAGGATTAATAAGGCCTTCAACGATAGAACAAGCAACAAGAATAAGTGGTGTAAATCCTTCTGATATTGCCGTTTTATCGGTATATTTAAAGAGGTATTATAATGAATCAAAATGATTTTATTAACGAATTATCAAAACTTGGAATATTTTTATCAGAAGCACAATTAACTCAACTTGATGTATATTATAATAGGTTAATTGAATATAATATACATACTAATTTAACTAGAATAACAAACAAAGAAGACGTATATTTAAAACATTTTTATGATAGTTTAACATTAATTAAAGCTTATGATTTAAATAATAACAGTAGTTTGTGTGATATAGGTACTGGCGCAGGATTCCCAGGATTAGTATTAAAAATTGTTTTTCCAAATTTAAAAATAACTTTAGTTGATTCTTTAAACAAAAGAATTATATTTTTAAATAATTTAATTGAAGAACTTGGATTAAAAGACGTTTCATGTGTTCATAAAAGGGCAGAAGAATTTTCTTCTGAAAATATAGAGCAATTTGACATAGTAACTTGTAGAGCGGTGGCAAAATTAAACGTATTAATTGAAATATGTGTTCCTATGTTAAAAATAGGTGGAATGTTTATTCCAATGAAATCAGAAATAACAGATGAAATTTCTCATGCTCAAAAAGCACTAAAACAGTTAAATGCTGAAATTTTAGAGCTATTAGTATTTGAATTACCAAAAGAAAAGAGCAAAAGGACTTTAATTATTATAAAAAAGTTAAAAAAAAGTAAGTCAATATATCCACGAAAGTTTAGTGAAATTAAGAAAAAGCCATTGTAATAGTGGCTTTTTTATTGTATTATTTACTTAGAATAGAAAAGGGTGATAGCATGCAGGAAAAAGAGGAAATATTAAATATAGACGTAGATGATATTCTTCCTAATAAATTTCAACCAAGATTAACTTTTAACAAACAAGAACTAGAAGAGTTAGCAAATTCTATTAAAGTTCATGGAATAATAGAGCCTTTAATCGTGCGTGTTATTAACGGTAAATATGAATTAATTGCGGGAGAAAGAAGGCTTAGAGCATCAAAAATGTTAGGGCTTAATACGGTTCCAGTTATTATAAAATCATTAGATGATAAAAATGCAGCTCAAGTAGCGCTTTTAGAAAACATTCAAAGATCTAATTTATCTCCAATTGAAGAAGCTAGAGCGTATAAGAATATAATTGATAACGGTTATCTTACCCAAGAAGAATTATCAATAAATCTAGGTAAGAGTCAGCCATCAATATCAAATAAAATAAGGTTATTAAAATTAGACGAAGAAGTACAACAAGCATTGTTAAAAAGAATTATTTCTGAAAGACATGCAAGAAGTTTGCTCCCTTTAAAATGGGATAAACAAAAAGTAATCTTACAAGAAATATTAACAAAAAAATTAACAGTTAAGGAAACAGAAAACCTTATAATGAATAAATATGGTGTAGAAAAAGAAATAATAAAAAAGGAAGTGATAAAAGTGAATAATGAGAATGCAAAAGCCCCTCTTTTTGATTCATCAACGTTTGTTCAGACACCTTTAGATAATTCTTTTAGCACTCCAAATAATTTAGATAATCCTCCATTTTTAGGAGAAATTCAAAATTTATCTGAGTCTAAAATAATTAATGCACCATCTTTAGATATGTTAGAACCAATGAATGTTTTAAAGGAAAATAATTTAGTTCAAAATGTAGATCCAATTATTGCATATGAAAATAATGAAATAGGGTCTAACGTTATAACTCCTGAACCAGTGGATTTATCAGGAGAAAAACCGGTTGCTAGTACCCCTTTTGTTTTTCCATACATGCCAAAATCCGAATTAAATTCAACAACTAAAGATAGAATAGATACTACTAATTTAGTTGTTGAAGGTTCTAATTCTATTTTAAATGAAAAACAACCTGATGAAATTAAATTAGAAACAATTGATGATCAATTAGAAATGGTTGATTCGGTTGACTCAGTAGAAGAATCTTCAGATGAAGGCAATTCATTACTTGTTATGGAAAACGTTGAAAAAATAAAAACTTTAGTAGAACAATTAAAGGATTCTGGTGTTAGTATTAGAATGGAAGAATTTGATTTTGAAACAATGTATCAATTAATAATAAAATTTGATAAGTAATTTGGACTATTATAATAGTCTTTTCTTGTGTTATAATAATGATAATATAAAAAATATGGAGGTTATCATGAGAATTGGAATAGCAAGCGATCATAGAGCATTTAAAGTAAAAGAAACATTAAAACAAATTTTAAATTATGAGGTAATTGATTATGGAACGTATAGTCAAGAGATGGTGGATTATCCAAAATATGCATTAAAGTTAGGTGAAAAGGTAATACAAAAAGAGGTGGATTTAGGAATTGTAATGTGTGGAACCGGAATTGGAGTATCAATTGCATGCAATAAGGTTAAAGGAATAAGATGTGCAAAAATAGATAATGAAAATGATGCAAAAACTGCTAAAGAACATAATAATGCAAACGTATTAGCATTTGCTTCTTCAAAAACGCCAGAAGAAATAAAAAAATTAATAGATATATTTGTTAATTCGACTTTTAATTTAGAACCAAGGTATAAAATAAGAATAGAACAAGTAGAAAAGTACGAGCAAACAAATGAATATTAAACTAATATTATATGTTATAACAATCCCTTTTAGCTTATGGATAATAACATCAATGCGGTTAGAACAGTTTTTTAAAAAAGGATCAGTAATGCAAATTCACTGCTTATCTTTTACTTTATCATTAATATTATCATATATGTTAGTTGGTTTTTTGTTAGACATGTTTACAACTGCTCGTTTTTTCTAAAAAGGAGATTTTATGCGTAAGGTTTTGATTTTCTTTTTATTACTTATTTTAATTCCTTTTTTAATTGTTGGGTTAAGAAATTATGAAGAACTTGAATTCAAATTAAAATATGGTAGTGTAAGTAATCAAAGTATAGTTGTTAAAAGAGTTAGTAAAAATAGAATTGAAGAAGTTCCACTAGAGGAATATGTTGTTGGAGTAGTAGCAGGCGAAATGCCTGTTACTTTTAATATGGAAGCATTAAAAGCCCAGGCTGTAGCGGCAAGAACGTATGCTTTAAAAAAAGCTTATGCATCAAAAACTAATTATGATGTTGTTGATACAACAACTAATCAAGTATATTTAGATGAAGAAGATAGAAAACTAAAATGGAAAAATAATTTTATTAAAAATAATGAAAAAATAAAAGAAGCAGTTATAAAAACCAAAGGGGAAGTAATTTTATATAACAATAATTTAATTGATGCTTTATTTTTTTCAACAAGTAATGGTTATACAGAAGATAGTGGGGACGTATTCCAATCACAATATCCATATTTAGTTAGTGTAACATCCTCATGGGATAAAACCGAATCACCAGTATTTAATACTACCCAAACCATTTTAAAAAACAACTTTTTCTTTAATTTAGGTTTATCAAATCAAGAGTATATTGAAATAAAAGATATTATTAAAACTAATACAGGAAGAGTAAAAAAAATAACTATTAATAATGTTGTTTTTGATTCAAAAACAATTGTTAAAGCTTTTTCACTTAGATCATCAAGTTTTAATATTGAATCATCAGCAGATAGTGTTATTTTTACGGTTTCTGGTTTTGGTCATGGCGTTGGAATGAGCCAGTATGGAGCAAACGGAATGGCAAAAGAAGGTAAACCATATGATCAGATTTTAAAATATTATTATCAAAATACTAATATAAAAAAAATAAATTAATGTATATTTTTTGATAAATTGTAAAAACTTAAAATAGAGGTGAAAGAAATGAAAAGAAGAAAGTTAAAATTTGCAGTAAAAGTATTTATCATTGGAGCGTTTGCATTTTCAGCGTTATTTTCAATATCAATGTTAGTTGGTGAAAAAGTTCAAACAGTATCATCAAATAATAGTGAGTTTACTTACGTAAATGATTATATTTTTGATACGTACTCTCCAGTTATAAGTCAAGAAGAAAAGATTGTAAAGCCATATTTATCAGAAGTAGTGTCTGTTTATAAAAGTTTTTATGAAAAGGATGCTACTGAGGAAAAACAACAAAATTCAATAATTTTACATGAAGGAATATACATGCAAAATTCGGGTGTTGATTACAAAGCTGATGAATCCTTTGATATTATCGCAGTTTTATCCGGTACAGTAGTAAATGTTTTTGAAGATACGTTATTAGGAAATACTATTGAAGTAAGACATAGTACCGATTTAATAACTACGTATCAGTCGCTAGGAGAAGTTTCAGTAAAAAAAGGTGATACAGTAACACAAGGACAAATCATTGGTAAAAGTGGAACTTGTGCATTAAATGCAAATATAACAAATGGATTACACTTTGAATTATATAAGAATGGTCAAGTGTTAAATCCTGAAACTTATTATGAAAAAACTCTTAATCAAATAAGTGGGAATTAATTATTTAATTTGTAAGTTATATAATTTATAAAGGAGCAATGAAAATTGAATACTATAATTTTAGATAGAATTATAAAAGAGGCAAATTATATAAAAAGAACAAAACAAACAGTTAGACAATTAGCTAGTTATTTTGACATAAGTAAAAGTACGATTGATAAAGATTTACATCATAGATTAAAAGAAATTGATGTAAATCTTTATGATGAAGTACAAGCAATTTTAAATTATCATGCGAGCATAAGACACATAAGAGGGGGACTCTCTACTAAAAATAAATATCAAAAGATAAGAGGCTAAAAATGAAAAGCAAAGATATAGGTATTGACTTAGGAACGGCAAACATCCTTATATACGTAAAAGGTGATGGTGTAGTATTAAGTGAACCAAGTGTAATTGCCCTTGATTCAGATACAGGAAAAATATTGGCAGTAGGTCAAAAAGCCCATGAAATGTTGGGAAGAACTCCCGAAAAAATCATTGCTATAAAACCGTTAAAAGATGGTGTGATTGCTGATTTTGATAAAACCGAATTAATGATTGACTATTTTATTAAAAAGATAAAAGTAAGATCATTACTAAGCAAGCCCAAAATTTTAATATGCTGTCCTTCAAATATTACTCAAGTAGAAAAAAACGCAATTAGGGAAGTGGCAGAAAGAACGGGTGCTAAAAAAGTATACTTAGAAGAAGAGCCAAAAGTTGCTGCAGTAGGAGCAGGACTAGAAATAGGAGAACCAACTGGTAACATGGTAATTGATATTGGTGGAGGAACTACGGATATCGCTGTTATTTCTTTAGGCGGAATAGTATATAGTGAATCAATAAAAATTGCAGGAAATACCTTTGATAGTGATATCACCAAATATATAAAAAATAAATATAAATTATTAATTGGTGAAGTAACTGCAGAGAATATAAAAATAACAATAGGTACAGCCTTAAATGGTGAAAAGCAAAAAGAACTAAAAATAAGGGGTAGGGATTTATTGACTGGGTTACCTCAAACCATAACAGTTACTTCTGAAGAAATAGAAGAAGCAATAAAAGAAAGTGTTTATACAATTATTCATGCTGCTAAAATGGTTTTAGAAAAAATAGAACCGGAATTATCAGCTGATATTATAGAAAAAGGAATTGTTTTAACAGGTGGTGGTGCGCTACTTAATGGACTTGATAAAGTTCTTTCAAAAGAGTTAAAAGTACCAGTACAAGTAGCTGAAAACCCACTAACATGTGTTGCTAATGGAACTGGAATAATATTGGAAAATTTATTATAAAAAGAATTCGTTGAATTCTTTTTTGTTTTTATGGTATAATTTAAATTAAGGTGATAATAATGATAAATTTTATTATATGTGAAGATAATAAGCACGTAAGAGAAATTAATGAAGGTATTATTTCAAAGATAGCTATGCCATATGACTTTAATTATAAAGTTTTTTCTTTTGATGATTATAATGGAAAACTTAAAAGCTTGATTAATACACCATCTGATTTAAAAATATATATTTTGGACATTGAATTACCAAATAAATCGGGAGTTGATATTGCAAGAGAAATTAGAAAAGTAGACTGGGATAGTATCATTATTATTTTAACCTCTCATGCTGAATTAGAAATGAAATTACTAAAGGACAAGCTGTTAATATTTGATTTTATTTCTAAATTTGATAATTATGAGAAAAAACTATCAGATTCAATTTCAATAATTTGGAAAAAAATAAATAAAAGTAAACTATTATGCTTTAAGTCTAATAAATCTTTACATCATGTTAAGCTTGATAATATTTTGTTTATTCATGTAGATAAACAAAAAGAATGTAACGTGATTGTTACTCATGATAATGAATATGAAGTAAGAGATTCTTTATCATCAATAATGACGAAATTAGATAAGAACTTTTGTTATTCGCATAGAGCTTGCATCGTTAATAAAGAGCGTATAATAAAAATTGATTTTGTAAAGGATATAATTTATTTTAATGGTAATAAAACCGCTGATTTTTTATCTAGGCAGTACAAGAAAGGATTAAGAGAAAAAAATGATTGATTTTTTAAGTGATGTAGTAATAATACTTTTTCAGACAATAGCGTGTACTAGTATTTTATTAAAAATATTAGGAATTAATAAAAATGGAAATTTAAAAAGAATAATAATGAGCTTTATTGTTGTTGGATTGGTAATAGTTTTATCATATTACTTTATCCCAAATCATTTAAGATTTTTAACAACAATTGTTACTATGATAATTATTTCATATTTTATTTTAAGAGAGTCAATGGCTAATACTTTGGTAAGTTGTTTTTTTAGTGCTATTTTAATGGCTTTAACTGAAATAATTTTAACATCTATTCTCTTTTCAGCAGGTTTGAAACAAGATGTATTAATTAACAACATATTATGTGTTTTATGTTTAAATGTATC
>JAVXAN010000021.1:0-15908 GCA_036660495.1 Bacilli bacterium
TAACAAAGGTTCGTTAATATCCTCGTAATTACATTCAAAAGTAAATTCATAATTTGTATTTACTTTTAATTTTTTTATAATTATAAATAGTTTTCCTAATTGCATTAGACTCAAACAAGAAGGTGTTCCACCACCAATATATATAGTGGATAGAACATCTTCTTTATAATTACCTTTTATTTCTTTATCTAAAGATTCTAAATATTTATCAACAATTTTTTCATTATAATAGTTTTTACAAAAATCACAATATGAACATATGTTTTTGCAAAATGGAATATGTATATAAGCTGCTTTTATCATTTTTTATTACTTCCTTTAACATAACATTTTAACTAAAAATACTCTTATTAAATTTTTTCTTTAAAAAAATCCGTTCGTTTTTCACCCTGTTTTCCGTTGCTGCTTTCTTTTGTAAAAGGTTAAAATATTCAATAAAAAGTTTAGTACAATTATCTTCCATTTTTTTAACGTCATTTTTAATTTCATCGCTAAAGTAAACAATAATATCATCATGATTATCATCAGTTGTAATTGATACTTCACCAATGATTTCTCCTTTTTTATTAAGATTACATGTTACAACAACTGGTAAAGTATAATCATTATAAAATAAAAAATAGCCTTCTACCTTATCGGCACTTGTTTTAATATAATTAAAATTTAATGATGTTTGTTGACCTTTTTTTACATCATAAACAAAGCAAACATCGTTATTATTACAAATAGCAATAGTATTATCTGATAACTTTACGTAATCTTTAAAGGTTAATTCATAATTATCTGGAATGTTTTCATCTTTAAAACTAACTTTATTTAAGTCTAACAAATAAAAATTATCATCATATTTATAAATTACTTTCTCATAATTATAATACGTTATGTCTCTTTTAAGATTATTGCTTTCTATTTCTTGAGTTATTGGAATAACATCTTTATTACTTTTATCAATTACCCCAATTACCATTTTAGCCTTACCATTTTTGTTTTTTTCAATTACTTTAAATTTTACTATAGCATAATTACCAATAAACTTAGTCTCTTTAATAAATTTTTCAATACTCATAACTTTACCTCTCTACTCATCCATGCTTAACACTGATAAAAACGCCTCCTGGGGAATTTCTACGTTACCGACTCTTTTCATTCTTTTCTTTCCCTCTTTTTGTTTTTCTAGAAGTTTCCTTTTACGGGTAATATCCCCACCATAGCACTTGGCAAGAACGTTTTTCCTCATTGCCTTTATGTCGCACCTTGCAATAACCTTTTGCGAAATCACTGCTTGAATTGGTACTTCAAACATTTGTCTTGGAATTAATTTCTTTAAGTTTTCAACAATTACCTTACCCTTACTATAAGCAAAATCTTTATGAGTAATCGTAGATAAAGCATCAACTATTTCACCATTTATTAGAATATCCATCTTAACTAAATTACTTGGTAAAAAACCAATTACTTCATAATCAAAAGAAGCATAACCTTTCGTAATTGATTTTAACTTATCAAAAAAGTCATACACAATTTCTGATAATGGTAATTCATAATGTAGATTAACCCTAGTAGGATTAACGTACTCCATATCTATATAATTACCTCTTTTGTTTTGACATAGTTCCATAACACCACCAATGTACAAACTTGGAACAAAGATGTTTGTTCTAATATAAGGTTCTTTTATTTCTAATATCTTTTGTCTTTCTGGTAATTTAGTTGGATTTTCAATAGTTATCTCACTTCCATCTGTTAACGTCACTTGATAAACCACGCTTGGAGAAGTAGCAATTATATCAAGCCCAAATTCTCTTTCAATACGTTCTTCGATAACGTCCATATGAAGCATTCCTAAAAAACCACATCGATATCCAAAACCCAAGGCCTTAGAAGTTTCAGGTTCGAATTCTAAAGACGCATCATTTAGTTTAAGTTTTTCAAGAGCATCTCTTAAATCCCCATATTTATTTGATTCAATTGGATAAAGGCCACAAAAAACCATTGGTTTCATAGGCTTATATCCCTTTAAAGCATCAACCGTTTCCTTTTCGTGAGTTAAAGTATCTCCTACTTTTATATCAGTAATGCTTTTTATACTAGCACATAAATATCCTACTTCACCAGCTTGTAAGGACGTGGTTTTCACTTCCTTAGGATTATGTTTACCCATTTCAACAACTTCATACACCATTCCAGTTGAAACCATTTTTACCTTATCTCCAGTTTTTATTTCACCATCAATTACCCTTAATAAAATAATTACTCCTCGGTATGATTCATAAAGGCTATCAAAAACAAGTGCTTTAAGAGGCTTATTAACATCACCCTTTGGCGATGGAACTTTTTTAATAATCTCTTCTAAAAGAGTATCAATACCTACTCCAGTTTTAGCACTAGTCAATATTATCTCTTCTTCCTTAAAACCAAAAGTATCCATAATTTCTTTCTTAACTTTAGGAATATCAGCATTAGGTAAATCAATCTTATTTATTATTGGAATAATCGTTAAGTTGTTTTCCAGTGCTAAATAAAGATTAGCTAGTGTTTGAGCTTCAATTCCCTGAGCTGCATCAACAACTAAAACTGCACCCTCACATGCTGCTAAAGACCTTGATACTTCATAAGAAAAATCAACATGCCCTGGAGTATCAATTAAGTGAAGAATATATTCTTCATTATTATATTTATATTTTAATTCAACCGCATTAAGTTTTATAGTAATCCCACGTTCTCTTTCTAAGTCCATTGAATCAAGTAGCTGCTCTTTTAACTCTCTTTTAGTAACTGTACCCGTTTGCTCAAGAATTCGGTCTGCTAACGTACTTTTACCATGATCAATATGAGCAATTATACTAAAATTTCTTATTTTATTTATATCCATTATTTTCACCTGGTTTTATTTTAACATAAAAGAAACAAATAAAAAAGTAATCATAACCATTTGATTACTTTTTTTGAAATAAGGATAACTAACCACATTAATAGTTCAGCATTAAGCTTCCTCATCAAAAAGAAGAAATTACTCATTTACCATTTTATCAACAGCTTTAAACATTGTTGTTAAACCTTTTTTAAAGTATTTTGCGATTTTTTCAGAAGTAAATAATCCAAAGTTAGAAACATTATTTGAATAATCTTTCTTTATGTTAACTACGTAATTTTCAACGTTTATTTCTTTACCTTTTTTCACGTCTTCTTCAAATTCTTTTATTTTTTCTTCAGTAAGTGTTGATTTTTTACTTTGAATTCGTTCATAATAACCATTAGCTTGTGAAAAATAAAGAACTAGAAATGATAAAAAAAGAACCCACACAAACTTCCTATACCACTTTCTATAATCGTTCATAAACTGCCTCTTATAAAAACAGAAAAGGCATCATGAATAACGTTAATGGTATTTAAAACTTCTTCTTTAGTATTTTCTAACCCACCAAGTTCAATTAAAATACAATTTGGCGAAAAATCCTGATTATAAACTCCATTTACTCCTTTACCTTCTTTTTGAATTATTCCTCTGCTAATTGTTGGAACCCGACTTTTTAATAATTCGTTTAATTTAACCGCAACTTCTTGATTCTGTAAATACGTAGGATTTGCCTTACCTACTATAAAAAGAACTTTAGCGTAGCTTTTATTATTATAATAAGTGGTTGTTTTATTATGTAGCGCTGAATCTCTATGAATATCAACATAATATTCAAGAGAAGGATTACTTTCTTTAGCAGCACTTAAATATTTCTTAGAAACTTCATATGATTTATAATATTTTAAACTATTTTGCTGCAAAAAAGTAGTAATACTGTTTTCTTCAAAAACGTTTTCTAGACTACTTTCACTTAACTTTTCACTTAATAACTTAGTAGCATCATATACCGAATAACCATTATACGCTTCACTTTGATGGGTATTATATAAATATATTAATGGAACACTTATCTTTTCTTTAATAACAGCGGTTTGTTTTAAATCGTTATTAGTTATTTTACTGTTTCCAGCCATTTTAATGTTACTACTTAATAAAGTTGTTGGTAAGTTAACGTCTATCTTAATAAAATCCGTAACATAGCTAAAAATACTGTGATTATTTACATATTTTTTATTTTCTTTTAAAAGGTTTCTTTTGGTTTTATTACTTGATAAATAGCTAAAAATAAAACTATACATAAAAAGAAAAAGAAAAAGAAAAGTAACCACACCTATTACCTTCTTTTTTTTCTTTTTTCTTGCGTTAAATTTTTTCATATTATCACCCAAAGATAATATATCAAAATTATTATAACGTTATTGTCGTATTTTATGTAAAACCGCGTTTAATGCCCCGGAAATAATAACACTTAACTTTTCAATAACAAAATCAATTTCTTTTGGAGTAACCATAAAATTATATCCAACTGGGCTTAATACTTCATATATAAGCGTACTTAAATCTTCCTTGCTAAGCTTTCCAACTAAGCCAAGTAAACTTTCTCTGTCTTTATTATCTTCCTTCACGTTTTTATTTAAATAATTAACCGGTTTCGTCACAAATTTAGCAGCATTAGTATTTAAAAACTTTTTATTATAAGCATAGTGTTTAACCATGTAATTAATTGTATCACTAACAATAACTGAAGCATCAACTACTGTTGGAACTCCAATTGCTATAACAGGAACATTAAGAGTTACCTTGCTTATTTCTTTTCTTTTGTTACCAACCCCACTTCCAGGAACAATTCCAGCGTTGGATATTTGAATACTTCGATTAACTCTTTCAATTGCTGTTGATGCTAAAGCATCAATAACTATAACAAACTCAGGATTTGTTTGCTTTATCACCCCATTTATAAAGTCACTTGTTTCAATACCCGTTGTTCCAGTAACTCCTGGAGTGATTATTGAAACGTTTGAAAAATTTTTTTCCACATCTAAATTCATGTCAAAAAAATGTTTTGTAACAATTATCTTATCAGTAACAAGCGGTCCAAGGGAATCAGGAGTTGACTTAACATTACCTAACCCAATAACTAGGCATTTCATCTTATCATTTATTTTCATAAACTTAAACATTTTAATTAATTCGCTTTCCAAAGCACTTTGAACTTTTAATTGGTAATCACTATCAGTAATATCATTAAATTCTAAAGTTACGTACTTTCCTTCTTTTTTACCAATATTATTTTCTTTATTAATATCAATATCAGTTACTTTTACGTCATTGAAACTAGTTTCGTTTATAACATATTTTTCCTTTTCAGTTTCAATTTGATCTAAAGCAATATCTGTTCTTATGTCATATTTTGACAAATCAATGTTATGCATTTTTCTCACCTATAGTTATTTTGCCAAAAATAACGTTTTTTATTGATTTTTTTTGTTTTTTTTGTTAAAATTAGAAAAGTTATATGTCATGGAGGTGAAAAGATGCCAAACATTAAAAGTGCTAAAAAAAGAGTAAAGGTTATTGCTACTAAAAAAATCGCTAATAATCTTAAAAATGCTAGCATGAAAACTGCAATTAAAAGCGTAGAAAAAGAAGCTACTACTCAAAATTTAAATGCTGCTAACGCCAAAATTGATAAAGCTTGTAATCAAGGAGCAATCAAAAAGAACAAAGCTTCTCGTTTAAAATCAAGATTAAGTAAAAAAGTAAATGAAACGAAGTAATTATACTTCTTTTTTTTATGTAAAGCTGATATAATGATATTGGTGATTATATGAATGTTAAAAAACATTTTCCAATTTTATTAGCAATTGTTTTATCAGTGCTATTTTGTTACTTGTTTTATGATAATTATTATTCAATTGCGAATAAAGCAGAATATTTTTACGTAAAACATTTACAACCAGACTTAAAACAACATTTAGTTGATAATAATTATAAAAAAGGTGCTAATTATAGTTTTGTTAAAATAAACAAAAACACAACTATTTCTAATTTAAATGATGCTCAAAACGCTATATACACATTTTTAGATTCTGGATGGAAAAAATATACGATTAAATGTAATCCAGATTATTTAAACTGTACTGATGATGTAAAAAAAATGGTAGAAAACAATACATACTTAACGGATATAAGTAACTTTGTACATCCTTATAACACTTTTGAAAAAATAAATTCTTCTTTTACTTCAACTGGAAGAATAACTTTTAAAAAAGAAATTAGGTATACTGATAGTCAAATAAAAAGTATTAATGAAAAAGTAAATCAAATATATAACGAAAACTATGATGCAAACAAGGATACTAAAGGCAACATTAAAATTTTTCATGATTATATTATTTCACATACTAAATATGACTCAGCTAACACCTCTGGTACTTCAGACATGTCATCTAGCAATTCGTATGGAGTGTTGTTTGACGGACTTGGAATTTGTAGTGGTTATACTGATGCAATGACTTTATTTTTAGAAAAAATGGGACTTGGAAACATAAGAGTGTCTTCTGACACTCATGTTTGGAACTTAGTTTTTATTGATAATATATGGTATCATCTAGATCTTACCTGGGATGATCCAATCATGAGTGATGGTAGTAATACTATAAGTTACAAATACTTTTTAATAACTGATAGCACCCTAAAATCACTTGGAGATAACGAACATAATTATGATGCAAACATTTATATTGAGGCAAAATAAAAAACAACCTAGGTTGTTTTTTTAACTAAACATTTTTCCAATACTAGCTTTTATATACTCAAACAAGCCAGAATTACCAATCTTAATTATAGTTACTGATAGGAGTATTAGTAAAAGAGCAAGTGCTATCATAAAACTAAAATTGGCTTGTTTCATTGTTTCTTTATCAACCTTTACTTTTGAATTTACTTTCTGTTTATTCATATTTTCCTCCTAATATTATTTTACCACAAAACTATTTGTTTTGTATCTGTATATATGAAACAACTTCATTAATAGTAGTATTAAAGTCATTTAGTAAAACGTTAAACCATTTTACGTTCATTTGATTTTTAAACCAAGTATACTGTCTTTTAGCATAGTTTCTACTTCTTTTTTTTATCAAATCTACCGCACCATCTAAAGATAAGTTTCCATCAAAATACTCATATAATTCTTTATAAGCAATTGCCGTTTTTATGGATTTACCACTAGTATTATTATCATATAAACTTTTAGCTTCTTTAAGTAAACCTCCATTTATCATTTCATCTACCCTACTATCAATAACATTATATAGTTTCTCTCTTGGCATAGTAAGACCAATAAAAACCGTATTATATAATAATTCACTATTTTTTTTAATACCATCATCCTTATTATGGTTTTTTAAATAACTTTCTAAACGTTGTCTATTATTTACATGAATGTCATTATTTGGATTAATTTTTAAAACCATTTCATACAATTCTTCATTAGTAAATTCTGAAAACGACCTCTTTTCTTCAATATTTTTAAACTCATAATTATAAAGTAACGCTTTTAAATATAATCCCGTTCCTCCTACAATAATAACGTTTATGTTACTAGCTACAAGCTTATTTAAAATTGCTCTAGCATCTTTTTGATAATTATAAACTGAATAATCAGCATTTACATCACAAATATCAATCATGTGATGAATAATGCTTTCTTTTTCTTTTGCCGTTACCTTAGCCGTACCAATATCTAATTTTTTATATACTTGCATACTATCACAACTAATGATTTGTGCACCATATTTCTTAGCTAAAGCAACAGCCATTTTTGTTTTCCCAACTCCAGTTGGTCCTACTACTGCAATTATCATAATAACCCCCTATTTATGTATAACTAAATCACCAAGTGTTTTTACCTTATGGTTTGATTTTTTTACAAATGCTTGTAATAAAATTTCCATATAATTTTCTTTTAATTCTGATGTTTTAGCTTTCAGTTTATTTAATTCTTCTTTAGTTAATAAAGTCTTGTTTATATTAAACATAAACCTATTCATTAAAAAATTAAAATTTTTTAAATTCAATAATAATATCTCATCAGTTTTATAATCTTCTCGTATTTCATAAAAATCAGTGTCATAAAACTGGAGATCATTATTATGATACATTATGTTTTTTAAAAGCATATCACCCATTAAAATCTTTTGATTAGATATTTTCTCGATTTTACTTACGCCACTTTCATAAGCTAAAATAGCCTCATAAAGAGTTAAATCATCCATTCCATAAATAATGTTAGAAAGTACGTCACTATATTTGATACCATTTAAATAAGGCATTGTATAACCTTTAAAGAAATCATCAACATATAACTTCTGAAGTGGAAAAGAAACCCCTTTAATAACTACGTTAGACAACTTATCAACGTTTCTTTCTATTTTTGATAATATATCTATAGTTAACACGTCATTAATATCTACTAATTTAAGAACGTTTTTTTCATACTCAAAGCATGCTCCATAATTACCACAACCAAGCAAATCCCGTTTTCCAGGTAACTGATCCTCTGTTAAACATAAAATCTCATTCATTATCTCACCTTTTGTAGTAAATATAATACTTATTTTTTAATATCAAGTCAAGTTACATCGACCTTTTAAACATCTTTTCAAGTTCATAATTACTTAAAAAAATGGTGGTAGGTCTTCCGTGTGGGCAGGTATAAGCATTATCACACTTTCTTAAATCATCAATTAATGCTTCCATTTCAACTAAACTAATATTTTCGTTAGCTTTAATAGCCATTTTACAGCTAAGCATGATTGCCACTTTTTCATTAAACCTTTCAACCGAAAAACGTTTTTCTTCTTCTAAAATAACTTCTAATATTTTTTTTATGCTTTCCTTTTCATATCCTTCATGAATCCAAGTTGGATGTTCTTTAATAATAAACGTATTTATTCCCATTGTATCAACATCAAATCCAAGGCTTTTTAAAACATCAACGTTTTCTTTTATAATTATAAACTCATTAGTAGGAAATTCAAGCGTAATTGGAAATAACATTCGTATAGTGTTTTTATTAGGACTCCCAAGTGCTTTTAAATATCCTTCATAATTTACTCTTTCCTTTGCCGCATGTTGATCAATCATATACATACCAAGTTCATTTTGACAAATAATGTACGTGCCTTTAACAAGCCCAACTGGATATAGCTCTGGTAAAAGCTTTTTTTCCTCTTTTTTTTCTTCATTATAAGTAGTTAATTCTTCGTTAACCATTAATACATCTTCATCAAACAATGAGTAATCAACTACATCTTTTTTAATTTCTTGTCTTGATAAATCCAGCGTTTGAACTTCGATTTTTGGACTTTCAACCGTTACCTTATCAATTGGAGCACTTGGTATAAGCAAAGCCTTATCTAAAGCGTTTTTTATTTCCTTTTTAATTATGTCTTTTAGATCATCAAAATTACTAAACTTAATATCAAGCTTTGAAGGATGAACGTTTACATCAATTAATGAAGGATCAGTATTAATATTTATAACAACAATTGGATACCTAGATTCTGGTTTGTAAGTATGGTAAGCATCATTAATAGTTCGATTTAACTCGGTATTTCTAATAACTCTTTTATTTACTAAGGTTATAATATGATTTCTACTTGATCTTGTTACTTCTGGAAGTGATACAAATCCGTCAACGTCATAATCATCATTATAAAAATCAACCTTAATCATTTTTCTAGCAATATCACTACCATATATTTCTTTTATAACCTTAAGTAAGTTCCCGCTTCCATCAGTGTTTAAAAGAACTTTATCATCGCTTATAAGCAAAAACTTAATATTTGGAAATGATAAAGCCATTTTATTTACATATTCTACAATATTAGCAAGTTCAGTATACAAGCTGTTTAAATATTTCAACCTAGCTGGCGTATTATAAAATAAGTTTTTAACGGTTATCTCAGTACCAATCCTGGCATCGGAATTCTTAGTTGAAACTAACTTACCACCCTTTATTATTACTTCAGTACCAACACCACCATTACTCGTTTTTAATGTAACTTCTGAAACCGAAGCAATCGAAGGAAGTGCTTCACCCCTAAACCCTAAAGATGATATTCTAAAAAGGTTAGTTTCATCTAATAATTTACTAGTAGCATGCCTTTCAAAAGCTGTTAATGCATCTTGTTTTTCCATTCCAATTCCATCGTCAATAACTTTTATTAGCTTAGTACCTGATGATTCTATTTCAATTTTAATGTAAGTAGCTTTAGCATCAACGCTGTTTTCTACCAACTCTTTAACAACTGAAACACATTTTTCAACAACTTCACCTGCTGAAATTTTATTTGCAAGAAGTTCATCCATTATTTTTATTGTTGCCATCGTACACCTTCATTCTGTAATAATTATAACATGATTTTTAGCTATTTTAAAGTTATTATAGCAAAAGGATTAAAGATTATTATTTTATAAAAATCACCCATATTAACCATTATCATAAAATATTTATGAAGGAGGCATTTATGAATTCTAATTATAATCAAGGATATTATCCTAACACGGGATATCCGGTAAACGGTAATCAAAGTGATGAGAGAATAATCGGCGGAGCTGCTTTTCCATTTTTACTAGGTGGAGTTACTGGAGCTGCCCTTGCACCAGCTTTTTGGAGGCCTGGTTATGGATATAACAGACCAAACTATTATCCATATCCACCTTATCCAGTCTATCCACCTTATCCAAATTATTACCCATACAACAAGCCAAGAATATTTTAAAATAAAACGATTATTAAAGCACTTACAATCTTTTGCTTTAAATAATCGTTTTTTATTGTTTGTCATCATGGTTTGACCTTAAAAATTCATATAAGTTAACAGCAACATTATTAGGAAGAAAGCTTTCAAGCTCACTTAGAGTAGTGCTTTTTAAATTAGTCATAGTTTTATACTTTTTCAAAATATCCGTTTTTCTTTTACTACCAATTCCTTTTACATTATCTAAAATGCTACTTAAACTACCTTTACTTCTAATATCTTTATGATAATTAATGGTATATCGATGTACTTCATCCTGAATTCTTGATAAATAATGAAATAAATCGCTATTCTTATCAATAGCATATTCTTTATCTTCACTAATTAAACAACTAGTAGCATGCTTATCATTCTTTTTAATACCTAGTACCGGTACGTCTAGATACAAACTATCTAATACGCTTTTAGTAGCGTTTACTTGAATTATTCCACCATCCACTAAAATTAAATCTGGCATTTCTAGTTTATCATGTAACACTCTAAAATACCTTCGATATATTACTTCTTTCATCGTATGATAATCATCTTTACTACCTGATTTTATTTTATACTTGCGATACTCTTTTTTTGCCGGTTTACCATCAATATAAACAACCATTCCAGAGACAGTATACGCACCAAAAAGATGAGCATTATCAAAAGTTTCAATCCTTCTAAGATTTTTAATTCCAGCTAAATTACCAAGAGCAGCATTAGCAATACTAGTTCTTTTTTCATCTCTTAATATTAAGTCAAACCTTTCTTTTAAAATAACTTCAGCATTTTCATCTACCATGTCTAAAAGCTTTTTCTTTAAACCGATTTTAGGAATAGTAACGTTAACCATTAAGGCTCTTTCAATTAATTCAGCATCAAATTGTTCTGATACAAATACTTCCTTAGGTAATTCATGTGTATCATAAAAACTGGTTACATAATATGTTAGAGCATCTGATATATCTCCTACTAATGGAAATATTTCTCCATTTCTTTGAATTATTCTCCCGTTTCTTAAATGGAAAACCTGAATTGATAAATATTCGTTATAAACATTATAGCCGAAAATATCTCTATCAACGTTATCGTTTAAACTTATTTTTTGCTTTTCTAAAACTTTTTCAATATACTCTAACATTTTTTTTAGTTCAATAGCTCGTTCAAAGTTAAGAACTTTAGATGCTTCTTCCATTAATAATTTTATTTTATTACTAACTTTATTATAGTTACCTTTTAAAAATCCAGAAACCTCATCCACCATATTATTAATTATTTTTGAATCTACGTATTTTTCACAATAACCAAGGCACTGACCAATATGATAATATAAACACGTCTTTTTACCTAAGTTTTTACACTTTCTAAAAGGATATATGCGGTTTAACAATTCAACTGTTGCTCTTGCTGCTGCTACATCTGGATAAGGTCCAAAAAGTCTTCCGTTTTTTTGCTTAGACCGTTTTAAAACTCTTGGTCTACTTATAATTAACCTAGGATATTTATCACCAGTTATTTCGATGTATGGATACATCTTATTATCCTTTAATAAAATATTATACTTTGGAGTATACTTCTTTATCAAGTTTATTTCTAAAAGGAGGGCTTCAACCTCACTTGTTGTAACAATGTATTCAAAATCAACAATGTTTTCTACTAAAGCCTTTGTTTTACCAGTATGTTCTTTATTAAAATATGAACTAACCCTTCTCTTTAAATTTTTAGCTTTACCAACGTATATTATTTGATTGCTACTGTTTTTCATTAAATAACAACCCGGTTCGCTAGTTAATAAACTAAGTTTATCTTTAATCATAAATATCACCTATAGCCATTTTATCACAAATATCAGTATTATTTGTAAAAATTATTCTAATGAGTTATAATTAGTAAGGTGAAAAAAATGTTTGAAATAAAGGAAACAATAGAAGATACAATAACTATTAAAAAATCAAAATTTATTTGTAAATTATATAAAATAGATGATAAAATAATGGCCTTAGAAATTATTAACAACCTAAAAAAAGAGTATAAAGATGCTACTCATTATTGCTATGGTTATATAATAAATAATGATAAAAAGTTTAACGATGATTTTGAGCCTATTCACAGTGCTGGAATGCCAATCTTAAACGTTTTAGAAAAAAATTGTTTAAACAATACTTTAGCCGTAGTAATAAGATTCTTTGGGGGCATCAAGCTTGGTAAAGGTGGGCTTGTTAGAGCATATAGTAAAATAACTAGTAACGCCGTTAAAAAGGCAGAGTTAATAGCCATTAAAAACGAAAAAAGCTTTAAAATTTTTTTTAATATAATCAATTCTAAAAAAATCAATTATGCTTTAAAAGACTGCAAAATAATTAGCAAAAAGTTTAACAAAGAAATTGAATACATCATAAAGTCAGAAAAGTTTCCCGAAGATATTGATAATTTAATCATCAGAAAAGAGGTTTTATAAAACCTCTTTTTTTATCTGGTTTTGGTGGTTTGTACTTTACAACCATCATCAGTATATTCCTTCCTGTTACCTTCACAAAAACAAGAAAAAACGTATTCAACTTTTAGGTCATTATTACCACATAATTTAACTTTAACATCAGTCGGCTTAGGAGGATTAATATCATAGTTAATACTAATATCCTTACCATTTACCGGATTAATAAGGTCATCATCAATAAAATTTCCTTTTTTAAGATTTGCTATTGAAATATATGCGGTTTTATCACCTGAAACAGAAACCATATCTAAAACGCTGTCATGTTCATCAGTATATTTTTTAGCACCAGTTAAAATGCTATTTACCATATTTTCACAATTTTTTACATCTTGCTTTTTTTTAATCGAACTAACAGAAATTGAGGATACTGAAACTAAAATAGCAAGGAGAGCCACTACTGCTAAAAGTTCAATTAATGTAAAACCATTCCTACGCATTGTTTTCCACCCACTTTTCTAATTCTTCTAAGTTTCTATAACCAGATACTCTATCTTTTTCATTACCGTTTTTAAATAATATTAAAGTTGGAACAGAAAATATTTTATATTCTGCTGCCGTATTTTGCGAAGCATCAACGTCTACTTTAACAATAGGAATAACGTTTTTACCATCTAGTTTCTCAAGCACTGATCCTAACATTTTGCATGGGCCACACCATGTAGCAAAAAAGTCAACTAGTACGTACGTTTCTTTTTTTATTTCTTTGAATTTATCATCATTATAATGTTTTATCATTTTATTCTCCTTTTTCTTTATCATTATTTAATTCAGTTTTACTGGAAGTAGTAACCGGTTTTTGCTTAGGCTTTTTAACCCTTATTTTACCTTTATCATTTAACTTATCAATTGTTTTAGGTGATACTAATTTATTTTTAACTAATACTTTAATTATTTTATCATTAATAACCTCGGTATTTTGATCTGAGTTTACTTCTTTTTTAATTTCATTAACACTTTTAACAACGGAATTAGTTAATCTTGAAATAATTGGGGTTTTATCAATAATACCTGATGCTAAATAAGAATCATCAAGCATTGGAACGTTAAATATCGGCATACTTATAACAAATATTACTAAGTATGTTATTAAATACATTTCAAAAAAGCCAAAGACTGCTCCTAATATTTTAGCAGGTAATGAAAGAATAATGGTTGCTTCAACTATTTTTTCTGCTATGATGCTTAATTTTAAAAATATTCGGTATAAAATAAATAAAACTATCATTACTAAAAAGAATGCTATTATTTCATATAAAATTATATTAATAGATTTTAATCCTTCATATTTACCAGAAAAATTAAAAAACGGAAAATAAGTGTATAAAAGGTTAGCTATCGGGTTTTTGATAATTAAGCCTATTACTATTATAACAAATATTCCAATGCTTGATGCAGCTTTTTTTATAACACCACTTGAGTATCCTACGCACGTACCTAAAAGTAAAGCTACAAAAATAATAATATCAATAACGTTAAAATCCATATAAATCTCCTATCTTACTATTTACATTATATAATATTTTTATTAAAAAATATACATTTTATGATAAAATGTAAATAGGAGTGATAAAAATGGTCATAGTATTTAAAATAAGTAATAACACTAAAGAAAAAATGAGTGCTTATTATCAAGATAAAAAAAGAGATAAAACCCCTCCTTACGCTGTTTTTCAAGCTGAAGAAAGTGGAACTATAATAACCTTATATGAATCAAATAAAGTTATGTTTCAAGGCTTATCTGCAGACGTTGATGCAAATATTTGGAAAGAAACTGAAGCACATCTAAATGGTGGGGTGATACCTACTGAAAACACCAATAAAGAAAAAGAAAAAAAAGATGAGAAAACTTTATATGAAGAACGAGTTTTATATTATTATATAAATTCAATTGGATCAGATGAAGTTGGTACTGGTGATTACTTTGGTCCAGTTGTTGTTACTAGTTCTTTTGTTTCAAAAGACTGCATTGCTTTTCTAGAAGAATTAGGAGTTAGGGACTCTAAAAAACTTACTGATCAAAAAATAATAGAAATCGCACCAAAAATAATGAAAAAGATTCCTCACGAGACAGTTATATATAGTAATACTGAATATAATAACAATCAAGAAACAAACATGAATAAAATTAAAGCTGTATTGCATAATAAAGTGTTACTTGGGTTAATGAAAAAAGATAATTTTAACTATGACAAAGTAATTGTTGACCAGTTTTGTTTCCCAAGAGCTTATTTTAACCATTTAAAAGATGAAAAAAACGTTTTTAGAAAGATAACTTTTACTACTAAAGCAGAAGATAAATGCTTATCTGTAGCTTGTGCTTCTCTTATTAGTAGGTACGTATTCTTGAATGAAATGGATAAGATGTCAAAGAAATTAGGCAAAACGATTCCTAAGGGTGCTGGAATTCAAGTTGATGAATTTGGAAAAGAAATTGTTAAAAAATATGGTGAAGATGTTTTAAAAGACATTGCTAAACTTAACTTTAAAAACACTAAAAAAATATTAATAAAATAAAAGCAAGAAAATTTTCTTGCTTTTATTTTATTACTTTTCATTAATTCCATGCTCAGTTTTTTCCCATTTAACTTCCTTTTTTAATAATGCTTTTACTGCACAAGGAACGTACGTAAACATAAACAAAGGATTATAAAACAATGCTTTTATTCTTGACTTTAAAGATATTTTTAATTTATCTTTTTCTATGTATATAATTATAAAAGTTATAATAAATAACACTAAATATATTAAAAAGAGT
>JAVXAN010000022.1:0-4188 GCA_036660495.1 Bacilli bacterium
TCTGGATAATAATAGTTTTTACGATCAAATATTATTTCATTTGGAGTCTTACAATTAAGAGCCATAGATACTTTTAAAGCCCTTCTTACGGCCTCTTTATTTGCAACTGGCAAAATTCCGGGAAACCCTAAGTCAACAGCCGCTACATTACTGTTTGGTTTTTCACTATACCCATTTACGGCTCCAGAAAAAACCTTTGAATTTGATTGTAATTCACAGTGAACTTCAAGTCCAATCGTTACTTTATACATTATAGTACCTCCCTTTTTGATAAAGGTATAAATCCTATTTTTTCTTCTATTTTATTAGCAATATTTAATACCATATCATCTTTTTTAATAGCACCGGTTATGTTTACAGCAACTGGCATGTTATTAACTAATCCTGAAGGGATGGTAACACTTGGAAATCCTCCAAAGTTACCAATTACTAAATGGTTTTCCAAAAGTAAGTACTTTGGTGATAAACGATCTATTTCTTCGTTAAACTTAGGAGCTATTGATCCAGCGTTAGGCATAATTAATCCATCATAACAATTAAATAAATCAGTCATTTTATTTACAATTAACCTTCTGATTCTTTGCGCGTTTAAAAATAGTTTTTCTTGATTTTCTTTTTGTAAAACAAATGATCCAATAACAAACCTTCTTCTTATAAGCTCTGAAAAACCTTCGGTTCTAGTATTTATCATAACCTCATCAATGTTTTTACCTGATTTTCTTGATCCAAAAGGAATTCCAGTAAGGTTAGAATTATTACTAGTTGCCTCAGCACAAGATATAGTCATATAAGATGGATATAAACCTTTTAATACATCTATATCAACACTTTCTTCATGAACTTCCATACCCAAGTTTTCAGCAATTTTTAAAACATTTTGAAAATTATCATAATATTCTTTATCGCCTTTTAATTCATCAACGATTTCTTTTATATAAAACAACTTTTTATTACTAACTAAATTATCAATGTTTTTAACAAAATTTATATTACTGCTATCAAAAGTTGTCATGTCTTTTTCATCCATTCCCTTAATAGTGTCCATAACACATGCTATATCTTTACAACTTTTAGCAAAACATCCAACGTGATCTAAAGACGAAGCAAAAGCAAAAAGACCAAACCTTGATACTAAACCATAGGTGGGTTTAAAGCCTACAACCCCACCATATCCAGCTGGTTTACGAATGGAATCTCCAGTATCACTTCCTATGGCAAAAGGAACAATTCCTTTTGCAACAGCTGCTGCTGACCCAGCTGAAGATCCACCAATCATTCTTAATGGATTCCATGGGTTTCTTACAACTCCAGTATGTCCAGTAGTTCCTGTTCCACCCATTGCAAGTTCATCAAGTACTGTTTTACCAATCATAACCATACCATTTTCTTTTAACTTACTAACAACCGTAGCATCAAACACTGGAGTATACGTGCTTAATATATTTGAAGATGCCGTTGTTAACACTCCCTTTGTTGAAAAATTATCTTTTATTGCGCAAGGAATTCCTGATAATATACTATTAGTTATTTCTTTATTTGCCATTTCAAGAGCTAAATCATCTGTTATTGTTACAAAACTATTTAACTCCTGTTGACTATCTTTAGCTCTTTTAATTGCTTCTTTAGTAAGAATTTCTGATGTAATTACTTTTTTGTTTAAAAGTTCATGAATCTTTATAATGTCTTCATCTAAATAATTCATTATTCACCCACCACCTTTGGTACTTTTACTTCATCATATATAGTCTCATTAGCATTTTTTATAGCATCACTTGTTGATAAAGTATTTTTAACAATATCTTCTCTAAGCTTAGCCTCATCGTTTTGATAAGGGAACGTCATTGGTTCTACTTTTTCTAAATCCTTTATTTGACCAATTAAATCCATATGTTTAACAACCATTTCAAATTCTTTTTCAAAAGCAGAAAATTCTTCTTCTTTTATATTAAACATTAATTTAGAAGCATAATCTTGGATATTATCTCTAGTAATTGTTTTCATTTTATTTCTCCTATTATCTTAGTTTTATATGCACTTCACGAAGTTGCGACTCACTAACTTCATTAGGCGTTCCAGTTAAAACATCTTCTCCGTTTTGATTTAAAGGAAAAGCTACTGCTTCTCTTACGTTATCCTCTTCTAATAGCATCATAATTGATCTATCAATTCCAAGTGCCATTCCAACGTGTGGTGGACATCCATACCTAAAAGCATTATATAAAGCGTTAAATTTAGCTTTTATATCATCCTCATTATATCCAGCAAGTTCAAAAGCCTTAACCAAAACTTCTGGTCGATTATTTCTAACAGCTCCTGATACTAACTCAACTCCATTACAAACAACGTCAAATTGATCTGCATATATATCAAGTGGCTGCTTATTTATTAAATCATCCATTCCACCTTGTGGCATAGAAAACGGATTATGCATGAAATCTAACTTACCAGTTATTTCACTTATTTCATACATAGGCATTTGAGTAACAAAACAAAATTCAAATTTAGAATTATCTATTAAATTAAGTCTTTTACCAAGTTCCGTTCTTATTTCTCCAGCTAAACGATTAACCATTGAAATATCATCACAAATAAAGAATAATACATCACCAGTCTTTAACTTTAACATTTCCTGCAATTCTTGTTTTTTATCATCAGTTAAAAATTTAACAATAGGACCTTTCCAAGTCGTCTTATCAACAACTTCAATATATCCTAATCCCTTCATTCCAACACTTTGAGCAAATTTAAGCATAGTTTCAAAGAAACTTCTAGCTTCTTTAACCGTATTAGGAGAAACAATTCCTCTTACTGGTTTTCCCTTAAATATTGGAAAATCAACATCACTAAAGAAATTAGTTAAATCTTCAATAATAAGTGGATTAGTCAAATCTGGTTTATCGGTTCCATACTTTAACATAGATTCTTTATAAGGAATTCTTCTAAAGTTTCCTTCAGTTACCACTCTTTTACCAAATTTTTTAAATAAAGCTGGATATACATCCTCAGCTACTTTCATAATATCTTCTTGATCAGCAAAAGCCATTTCCATATCTAGTTGGTAAAATTCTCCAACCAAACGATCAGCTCTTCCATCTTCATCTCTAAAGCATGGTGCAAGTTGAAAATACTTATCAAATCCTGATGCCATCAAGAGTTGTTTAAATTGTTGTGGTGCCTGTGGTAATGCATAAAACTTTCCCTTATGCTTTCTTGATGGAATAATAAAATCTCTTGCGCCTTCTGGTGATGAACTAGTTATTATTGGAGTTGTAATTTCTAAAAAGCCTAAGTTAGTCATTTTATCTCTTAAAAAATTAAACACGTTTGACCTAAATATAATTGCATCATGAACTTTTTTATTTCTCAAGTCTAAAAAGCGATATTTAAGTCTAACTTCTTCCTTAACTTCTTTAGAAGTTTCTATTTCAAACGGTAATGCTTTTGCAGTATCTGATAAAAGTTCTAGGGAAAATGCAATAACTTCAATATCACCAGTTATAAGTTTATCATTAACCGTATCCTCATCTCTTTTTACTACTTTACCACTTACTTTTATTACTGTTTCCTTACTAACTTTTTTTAATAATTCCTCATTATGAACCACAATTTGGGTTATTCCAAAGTGGTCTCTTAAATCAATAAACTTAACGCCTCCATGGTCTCTAATAGTACTAACAAAACCAGATAAGACTACTTTCTTATCCAAATCATTTATTGTTAATTCATTACAATTATGTGTTCTATACTTATTCATTTTAAAATTCCCTTCTTTATATATAATAAAAAACAACTATTAATCCCTAATCAGGGACGAATAGTTGTTTATATCCGTGGTACCACCCAGCTTACTATTATAAATAATAGTCACTTTAAGAAAACGTTAACGTGTTTTCTGTTACGTCCTAGCCTACTAATATTTTGGTAGGATGCTCTAAGGTGTTCTTTCATTAAATTTATTTACTGATATTTCACCATCATCAGCTCTCTTTAAAACTTAAGTTTAATTACTTTTCCTTTTCTTCGCTTTTAACAAATTAAATATAATAAAATTATATCATGTTTTTCACACTTTATAACAAAAAAAGCTCTTTTTTCATATTTTAAGTGATAAAAAGCTTATTTATACCCTAAAAAAATAAAAAAACCAACCAAACGGTTGACTAATTACTAAATGGCGCTTCAAGTAGG
>JAVXAN010000022.1:4288-14203 GCA_036660495.1 Bacilli bacterium
ACTCGAACCTACGACCTGCCGGTTAACAGCCGGATGCTCTACCAACTGAGCTATTAAAGCAAAATAAATGGCGCTTCAAGTAGGACTCGAACCTACGACCTGCCGGTTAACAGCCGGATGCTCTACCAACTGAGCTATTGAAGCATACTTTTTGCATTAACGCCAAAATACAATATCAATTATATAGTTAATAATATTCTTTGTCAAGCAACTTTTTAACAAAGTTTTAGCATTGTTTTTAAATTTAGTTATGCTATAATAACTGGCAGAGAAAACGGGGATGATAATTTGAAAAAAATAGATATTAATAAATTAAAAATAAATGATGATTTTGATGGTGGTTCTTTTGCGGTTGTTCGTAAGTGTGAATATGAAGATAATTTTTATGCTCTTAAAGAGTTTCATGAACAATCAAAAGCATTTACAACAAATTTTATCAATAAAATAAACTCACTATCACTAATAAATAATAACTCTTTAGTAACCCCGAAAATTCTTGTTACTAAAAATGATGTGCCAATAGCATATTTATCTAAATATATTGATGGTAAAATTTTTGATTTTCTATATAATCAAACAATTGCTCAAAAAATAAGCGTACTAAAAAAAGGAAAAGAAAAACTTTTACAAATGCATGAAGAAGGATTAATTCATTCTGATATTCATTATGGAAATATAATGTACAATGATAATAGTGTTTATTTCATTGATTTTGATAATTGTTCATATAAACGTTATAAAACAAAGCTAAATCTCACCACCGATTTTGCCCAAGAATTTATAAAAAAATACGGTGTTTGTAAAGAAATAGACGTTGCGATGTTTAACTATTTAACTTTTTCATTAGTTAACTCAAACAGCTTTTTTTTAACAAGAAACGAAATTATTAAGCAAAACTATGGGTATTTTTATGATAATGATTCTATAAAAATATGTAATAACTTACTTTTAACAGAAAAATATCCAACTACTGATTTTTTAATAGATAGCATAAAAAGAAACGTTAAATACCGTTAATTTTTATTACTTTCTATTTTTATATTATATATACTAGGACCTTTTATCGAGTTTCCATCAATATCAAACCTGGATCCATGACAAGGACAATCCCAAGTTTTATCCACCTCGTTAAAATTAAGAAAGCACTTTAAATGAGGACATATATTTAAAACGACGTGTTCTTTCCCATCTTTATCATAGTAAATTCCAACTCTTTTACCTCCTTTTTTTACTACTTTTGCTTTATTTTTATACCATGAAGGATTTTTATTTAAAAAAGATAGAACGTATGCTTTAGTACTAGAAAACGCAGAATTAACAAAAAAACTTTTTACTGTACTCATGTTAATTTGTCTGTTAGGACTAAAAGCTTTTATATATTTATTTGTTTTATTATTTATTAAATCACTAATTATTTTAGCAGAAATAGTACCATTAGTCATTCCCCAAGTATTGTATCCAGTTGCAATAAGCAAACCTTTTTCACCGATTAAATAATAACCTGTCAAAGGAATCTTATCGTGAGTTAAAACGTCCATGTTCATCCATGCATAGCTTGGACTTTTTCCAGTTACCTTTTTTGAATAAGAAACGTTTTTTTCATAGTTTTTTTTAGTATTAAGACTATCGCATATTTTTCGAGCACCAGTTAAACAAAGAAAATACTTTTCTTCAGCCTCGTGATATCTAAAAGAAACATATGGAATAGTATTCGTTATTCCATTTATATTAAAAGTTTTATCAACGTTTGTAGCAGTAATATAAGACTTTTCTAAGTAAGATTTCAAAGGAAATAGACCTGGTATTGTAAAAAAAGGATAATTACATGCTAAAACTATTTTTTCCGTTTCAATTATCCCACATTCCGTAATAACAATGTATTTATTTCCATCTTTTTTAACTTTTAAGGCGCATGTGTTTTCATATACTTTTATATTATCTGCTAAATTTATTTTTTCTAACAAACCCCTTAAATACTTAATAGGATGGAATACGTAAGTATTTTTAACCCCTATGGCATAAACACTATCCATAATGTTTTTATTATTGTATTTAACGCCTATTTTATCAAAAAACGCTTCTTCTTTTTTAAAATTTGGAATTTGGGTTTCATCATAAGTAAATGTATAGGAATCACTATTTTGAAAATTACAATCAATATTATTATCTGCAATGTTCCTTTTTATTATTCTTATTGCTTCTTTTTGAGACTCATAATACGTTTTTGCCATTTGAAATCCACTTGATTTTTCAATATTATTATAAACAAGTTCTTGTAAATAAGTAATTTTACCGGTTGTTTTTGATGTTGTTCCAGTAGTACACCTATTTCTATCAATTAAAATCACCTTATAATTTGAATTAATAAGGTTGTACGCAGTTGTTATTCCTGTTATTCCTGCACCAATTATTAATATATCAGTTTTAACATTACCTTCTAAGTTTTTATATTCTTTTAGTTTTAAGTTTTCTTTCCAAATACTTTTGTATTTCATTATAAATCACCATTAAGTATTATGTTTAATTTTTAGATTTATATTCTTTCTAAAACTTTTTAATAAAGCATAAAAAAACGTTTGCTTAAGCAAACGTTAATAACATTGGTTGCGGGAGTAGGATTTGAACCTACGACCTTCGGGTTATGAGCCCGACGAGCTACCGAACTGCTCCATCCCGCGATATAAAATTAAGTGGCGGAGGAAGAGGGATTCGAACCCCCGCGCCGCTTACACGACCTCCCGGTTTTCAAGACCGGTCCCTTCAGCCAGCTTGGGTATTCCTCCACGTCTTCATATAATTGTATGTTTAACTTTTAAACATATGAATAAGCCAACAATAGAATTATAACACAACCATTTTTTGTTTGTCAACTAAGAACTTGTATTTTAACAAAATACAAGTTTTTACAACAAATTATTATTTTCCACGGTTAGATCGATAAGAAGAATGAAAAGATCCTTTTTTTTCTTGTTTAAATTTTGCATTTCTATTTCCCATATTATTTTTAAAATTAGAATTCTTATCATATGAATTATTTTTTGTTTTAAACATTACATTTCTTTTACCCTTAATTTCGCCTTTTTTAGGAGCTAACGTAAAATCAATCATTGGATAAAAATGGTCCGTAATAACTGGTATAGGCTTTTTAATTAACGCTTCAATCTCTTTTATAATTGGTTTTTCATCAATGTTACAAAATGAAATAGCGTGACCTTCAAATCCAGCTCTACCAGTTCTACCAATTCTATGAACATAAGTTTCTGCTTGATTTGGCATTTCGTAATTAAAAACGTGTGAAAGTTCTTGAATATCTATTCCACGCGCTGCAATATCTGTTGCAATCAGCGCTTTTAATTTTCCTTCTTTAAACTGCTTTAAAGCTAGTACTCTGGCACTTTGTGACTTATTTCCATGAATTACTCCGCAAGAAATATTTTTGCTTCTAAGAGCTTCTCCTAACTTATTAGCACCATGCTTTGTTCTAGTGAAAATAAGCGCTGATTGAACTTCTTCTTTACCCATTAAGTCAATTAATAATTTTAACTTGTTTGACTTATCAACATAATAAAGTGATTGTTTAATTGTATCTACCGTAGATGATACTGGAGCAACCTTCACAATTTTTGGACTTTTTAAAAAATCTGATGATAATTCTTCAATAGCCTTTGGCATTGTTGCTGAAAACAATAACGTTTGTCTATTAGCTGGAATTGTTATT
Source organism: Bacilli bacterium (assembly GCA_036660495.1). Lineage (GTDB taxonomy): Bacteria > Bacillota_I > Bacilli_A > RF39 > UBA660 > JAVXAN01. Next base: position 8,007 of record JAVXAN010000022.1, read on the forward strand.
AAGATTCTTTTTATGTCATGAATAAATCCCATATCCAACATAGTATCAGCCTCATCTAAAACAAGGTACTTTAAATTTTCTAACCTAACATGCTTTTGATTAATTAAATCAAGCAATCTTCCTGGAGTTGCAACTAAAACATCAACACCTTTTTTCAATACTTCTACTTGAGATTGCTGATTTACCCCACCTAAAATAACACTACACTTTAAATTTGTATGTTTTTCAAAATTTCTAAAAACATCACGGATTTGAATTGCAAGTTCCCTAGTTGGCGTTAAAATTAAAGCTTTAATTTTTTTTGATTGTTCTACTTTACCATTTAACATCAGTCCTTGAATAATTGGAAGGGCAAAAGCAGCCGTCTTTCCAGTACCAGTTTGAGCACACCCCAATAAATCCTGACCTGACATTATAATTGGAATAGCTTTTTCTTGTATTAAAGTAGGTTTTTCATAACCTTCTTCTAATAATGCTCTCATAATTGGTTCATCTAAACCAAAATCTTCAAATTTCATAAATCCTCTATTCTTATTGAATATCTTTTTTCAATCAATTCATTATACCATAACTTTAAACTAATCTTCGAATAAATCAACTATTAGTAAGAATAATGTGTTAATTAAGCATTTTAACAATAAAAAAAGATTAATTATATTAATCTTTTATATATTAGAAGTCAAATTTATGACTAACTAATTTCACTATGGTGCCCGAGGCCGGACTTGAACCGGCACGAGGGTTAAATCTCGCAGGATTTTAAGTCCTGTGCGTCTACCTATTCCGCCACTCGGGCAAATGGTGTCCTGTATGCGACTCGAACGCATGACCCTTTGATTAAAAGTCAAATGCTCTACCAACTGAGCTAACAGGACGTCTAAATATTTTGGTTGCCTCGGCTAGATTCGAACTAGCGCATATCAGAGTCAAAGTCTGATGCCTTACCACTTGGCGACGAGGCAATCTAAGTGGTGGGGAGAGGTGGATTCGAACCACCGAACCCTAAGGAACAGATTTACAGTCTGCCGCGTTTAGCCACTTCGCTATCTCCCCAAATGGTGCCGAAAATAGGACTTGAACCCACAACCTACTGATTACAAGTCAGTTGCTCTACCAGTTGAGCTATTTCGGCATAAATGGTGGACGCTACAGGACTCGAACCTGTGACCCCCTGCTTGTAGGGCAGGTGCTCTAACCAACTGAGCTAAGCGTCCATGATATATATACGTGAGAACGTATATAAATATATCAGTTTATTTACACATTGTCAAGACGTTTTTAATTTTTTTTGTTAAACTCTGCCATTTTTTCCTCAATCCAATTTGGCAGAGCACTTTTCAATAAATAAAAACCAAATACCGTTTCTTTTATTTTTTTCTTCCCGTTTTTTTTGAGATTATTATTTAAACCTTTAGCAGATAATTTTAATTGATTTCTAAAATCAGATAAACCTACTATTTTTACTTTTAATTCATCTCCAACTTCTACATAATCAGAAACATCTCGTACAAATTCTTCAGTTATCTCAGATATATGAATTAACCCACTATATTCTTCATCAATAGAAACAAAAGCACCATATTTTTCAATTCCCGTTACTTTAGCACTAACAACGTCCCCTTCCTTATATTTCATCGTAAATCTCCTCTGTAAATATTATATCATACGTTTATTTATTATACAAATTGCCTTTACTAGTATGACAATATGTTGTATAATGAGAAAGGTGATTAAAATGAATGATGTAGAAAAAAGAATAACATTAACCTTAGAAAAAATAAGACCATACTTAAATAGTGACGGGGGTGACGTTACTTTCGTAAAATTTAAAGATGGGGTTGCTTATGTTAAGCTAACAGGAGCATGTGCTGGTTGTATGTATGCAACAATTACGTTAAAACAAACTGTTGAAGCAATGCTTACTAGTGAAATCCCTGAAGTAATTACAGTTGAAAACTATGAAGAAGCTTAAATATAGCTTCTTTTTATTATCCAATCAATTGGTGGAATATACTGACTATACATACTAACTAAAAATAAATAAACGTTAAGTAAAAACATTTCGTATTCTAAGGACATATCGATAACTTTATTAATATTTTCCATTGATAAATTATTGTTTACAATCTCGTCATATAAATCAAAAAAATAAGACGGGTATAAGAGTCTTCCATAAAACAATAAAGCTTCTTTATAAGAAATATAATTATTTTGAAAATATTCTTCAACAACCATATACGCATTTTTCTTATTAAAAAAACAAGACTTAACATACTCACTAACATCACGAATTCGATAATCTAAAACAAAGTTAATTGGATTATATAATTCAAATAGTGTATCTGTGTATTTAATTCTTTTGTGACACGCACTATAAACATCCATAGATTTTACTAGCATTGTGTTTCTAACATAAGTAATAGCATTTTCTGCAAGACCTATGTAATAACTTAAACTGTCACACAAGCTTGGATACTTCTTGCCTATTTCACTTATTTGTTCTTCAAAATAATCATTTTTGGTTTCCCACAAAGTAGTCCAATCATAACGACTTAATATTTTATCACATTCTATATTTATAGAATTATTATTAATATGGCAAATTTCTGATAAATTTATTTGAAGATCTGGATTTATATAAATTTCCATTAATATATAAGCAACATTATTAACGTAGGTTAATATTTTTTTATCATTATTCAAAATGATTTCATGGACTAATAAACCACGTGACAACATTATTCTATTTATTTTATATAAGCAGTCAACGTCTGCCAAAGGTCTATTAAATGGCGTTAATACATAATTACTATTCATATATTCAAAAGAATAATTATCATCTTTTTTTGAAATTATATCTGGGTGTAAACTATAATAATAATTTAAAATATTCTTCATTTTATTTAGACCTCCTATAAAACAATATGAAAATCATATATATTTTATACTAAAATAAAAAGAAGCTTATTTAGCTTCTTCAGTTGCTCTTGTTTCTCTTATAACAGTTATTTTTACCGTGCCTGGATATTGCATTTCCTTTTCAATTCTTTCTTTAATATCCCTAGCTGTTTTATAGCTACCAATATCATCGACCTTAGTAGGCTCTACAATTACCCTTAATTCTCTACCAGCTTGCATTGCAAAGGCTTTTTCAACACCATCAAAGCCAGTTGCTATTTCTTCTAATTGCTCTAATCTTTTCACATAATTTTCAAGCGAATCATTACGAGCTCCAGGCCTTGAAGCCGATAGAGCGTCAGCTATTGCTACAAGTACGGAAATAACACTACTTGGATCCTTATCGCCATGATGCGATTCAATTGCATTTAACACAACTTCATCTTCACCGTATTTTTTAGCAAGGTCAGCACCTATTTCCACGTGACTTCCTTCTACTTCAAAATCAATTGCTTTACCAATGTCATGAAGCAATCCAGCTCTTTTAGCAAGTGCTACGTTTTCACCTATTTCAGAGGCCATAATACCAGCTAAATGAGCTACTTCTTTTGAATGCTGTAAAGCGTTTTGACCATAACTTGTTCTAAAGTTTAACTTCCCTAGGATAGTTACTAACTCAGGATCTAACTTTGTTATTCCAAGTTCAAACATGGCTTCTTCACCATATTCTCTTATTTTAATGTTTAAATCTTTACAAGTTTTATCATACAATTCTTCAATTCTTGATGGGTGAATTCTTCCATCTTTTATTAAAGTATCAATGGTTTGCTTAGCAATTTCTCTTCGTAAAGGATCAAAACTTGATAAAACGATTGCTTCTGGAGTATCATCAATTATTAAATCAACACCTGTTACCGCTTCAATTGTTCTAATGTTTCTACCTTCTCTACCAATAATACGACCTTTCATATCATCGTTAGGTAATGTAACAACCGACACTGTTTGTTCATTAGTCACATCAGAAGAATACTTCTGCATTGACATAACAAGCAGGTTTTTAGCCTTTTTATCAACTTCTAACTTTGCCTCAGATTCTTTTTCTTTTATATATGAAGCTATTTCTGAAGTCATTACTTGTTCTACTTGCTTCATAATTTCTTCTTTTGCTTGATTCTTTGTAAAGCCAGATATTTTTTCCAACTTTTCAATTTGATTTTTGATTACACCTTCTGCTTTATCTTCTAATTTTTGAATATCTTTTTGTTTTTGAACAATATTACTTTCCTTTTCGTCAAGCATCTGTTCACGGTTTTGAAGCATTTGATCACGGCGGTCAATGCTTCCCTCCCTTTGTAATAAACGTTCATCATTTTCTTTTAATTCCGCTTTTTTTTCTTTAATTTCCTTATCAGTTTCCAGTTTTAACTTATATGACTCTTCTTTAGCCTCTAAAAGTGCATCTCTTTTTACTTTTTCAGCATCTTTTTTAGCTTTTTCTATTAAGTTTAAGGCGCTTTTTTCTTCGCCTTTTTTTCTTAATGCCGTAATGACAAATGCAATAATTGCACCAACAAATAATCCAATAATTAGAAGTAATACAGGAATTAACATTTTTTCCACTTTTTACCTCCACTTTACATAAGTATAAATCATTCTACTTATACAAGTATATTGTAAACTTTTTTACTATCTAAAGTCAAGGTAAAGAAGTAATAATAGTAAAATAAAAAGTTTAGATTTTTTTCTAAACTTATTTCTTTAACCTTAATTTTAAACTAGAATGATAGGTATCAACAAAATCAACGCTTTTTTGTTGATCATTACTAATTTCTTCAATCAACTCATAACTATTAAGCTCTTTATAAGAAATTGGATCAACTACTTTTTCAGCTTTATTTCCTTTTAACGTATATCCAAAAGGAGCTTCCCAAGTAGATATACCACTATTGTTTACCTCTTTTACCGCGTTTTCTAACATTATAAAAGGTTCTCCTTCTTTAGTAACATACTTATCTGCAACAAAATAATATGATTTGTTTGCATCAACAAACTGCAAATATAATAAAACTTCTTTACCACTTGCAATTACTTTTTCACCAGGTTTATCCATACTTAAACAGTTATTCCCAGCCATTTCGTATTTTTTAATAGTATTTACAACTTCTTTAGCTTTAATAGACGTTACATTAACAGATTTATAAAGTGATAAAGTCCCGATAATTATAATTGGTACTAGTGTTATTAATGGTACAATTGCCGTTTTCATCATTTCACTGTCTAATGCATAAAGCTTAGTTTTTCGTTTTTTATCCACAAAAAGTCACCTCGTTGTTTGTATTATAACACTTTTATTTAAGAAAACAAGTTTTTTATTTTATTCCAAAAACCCGTTTTATCACTAGAGATTTTTTCATTAGTTTTAATATACAAGTTTTCTTCGTGGATAACTTTATTACCAAGCTTTATAATAGCTTTACCAACCTTTTGATTATTATTAAATTTTTTCTTATCACTAACTTGATAATCAACGTTTATTAACTTTCTTTCATCATCCGTTATTGGATAAAAATAATCATCAAGAGCATATATCTTTTTGTAAGGGAGCTTTATTTCATCTTTATTAAAAACTTTTACCATTTTATAGTTATTAAAACCGTATTCATATAATTCTTTATGATTTTGAAAATCATTAGGGTCATCTAATGTAACAACAATTAACTTCAAGTTATCTTTTTCAGCTGAAGTTACAAGGGTTCTATTAGCTTTTTCAGTAAAGCCAGTTTTCCCACCGGTTGTATATTTATATCTAAATAAAAGTTTGTTTTTATTATGCCAAACATACGTTTTTTTATCCGTTTTAACCGTATAATTTTTAGTTGAAACAATTTTTTTAAATAATGGTAAGCTGTTTGCATATCTCATTAAAATTGCCATATCATACGCCGTAGAATAATTTTCGTTTTTATCATCTAAACCATGGGGATTATTAAAAACAGTGTTTTTCATTCCTATTTTTTTAGCTTTTTCATTCATTTTCATAACAAACTTATCTTCTTTTTCTAAATAATCACTAATCATTATAGCTGCATCATTACCACTTTGCATTAAAAGTCCATATAACATATCCTTTAGTTTCATATTTTCACCAATACTTAAATAAATAGAAGAACCATATGTTTCTAATACCTTATCAGTTACTTTTATCATTTTATTTGTCTTACCTGATTCTATAGCAATAACTGCTGTCATAATTTTAGTTGTACTAGCAATTAAATGCCTACTATTCTTATTTTTTGATA
>JAVXAN010000023.1:0-13986 GCA_036660495.1 Bacilli bacterium
AACTTGGTATAGAAAAATTCTATAAACGTTGGAATAGGTGTTTAACCACAATGCCTAAAATTATACTAGGAGAAAATATAGTTTGATTATATAAATAGAAAGTAACACAAATTACAATTTAGGCATTTGTCTATCAAGTGAAATTGATAGTCTTTTTTTGATAAAAAGAAAAAGTACAAGTTTGTACCTTTAATCACACTTTCCCATTAAATAATCAATAGAAACTTTGTATATCTTTGCCAATTTAATTAGTCGAGTTATTGGAATCGTATTATTTCCTCTTTCATAAGTAGCGTAATGTGATTGTGTTATTTCAATATTTTTAGAAACTTGTTGTTGAGATAAATTTGCTTTCATTCTCTCATCTTTTAATCTTTGACACATTATGTTAAAATTCATTGGCTTTATGTTGGAATCTTTTTTACTATCTGAAATACCTACAAGATAGTCGACACTAACTTGATACTTAATAGAAAGTTTATCAAGTAAATGTAGTGGAATTATATTAGAACCACATTCATACATAGCATAAGTTCCACGACTAACATTTAAATAATCAGCAATCTCTTGTTGAATAAAATCATTATCTTCTCTAAAATCCTTAATTCTTTTATAATAATTCATTGAGTATCACCCAATCTAATTTTCTCATTTAACGACAAAATTCTAACATTTTGCAATTTTAATCACTATGTTTTTTGAAAATGTGTTATACTGATAAAGTAGTATTTTGATAAGCATAATAAAAAGCAACTCAAAAAGTTACTTCATATCAACTCGATTGGGTAATTTTTTATGGGTATTATCATTTTCTTGAAATAGTATGTAAGGTTTTACACCCAAGATTCTTGAAATATCTTCTACCTTTTCAAAAGTAGGACCATATTTACCACTTTCTAATTCACTTACATACGATGCATTTAAATCAACTCGCTCTGCAAACTTTTCTTGCGTTAAATTCTTTTCAAAACGATAATATCTAACATTTTTACCAAAAATTTGTTTTAAATTCACCGTATCACCACACATTCACTAATAATATGGTACGGTTTTTTCAAAAAATACTCCATTGAGTTAAACTCAAATAAAAATGCTTATCTATTAGTTTAGAAAGGAGAATAATTTTGAGAGAACGAATAGTTAATGGTATTTCCATTAGTATTGGAATAATTGTTTTTATATTTCTTATTAAACTCTTTTATTTTGATACAAATATGGGATTTGAAACAAAAATATTAGAACTTAATTATAGTGCATTTCCAATGTTTATTGATGTTATTATTTGTCTAATATTTTTCCCACTAATTGTTTATGGTTTAGTACAACAATTTGGAGAATTCATCTTACAAAAAATCAATGATTATCAATTAAGTTGATAGTCTTTTTCTTTGCAAAAAAAAAGAGATTTAATTGTTAAATCTCTCTATCAAAATCATCTCTATTTTTTTGTTTGCTATCGTGTTCTTTACTGAAAATATAGGTATCTTTTAATTCTTCAAAAGTATCTTCTTTGATAATACCTTTTGAGTATAAGTCTTTAGAAACATCATAATACTTATCTCGTTCTTTTTCTTTGCCGAATAGTTTGTTTTTAACAAGGGCAATCACTCTTAAAAATTTGTCTTTCCAAAATTCTAAGGCATTTTTTAATGTGTAATTTTCTTCTTTTAATTCCTTAATTTCCTTATCTTTACCTTTGACATTTTTGGTAAGTGTTTCTACTCTTAAAGAAAGTGCCTCATTGTTTTCAGTAAGTGTTTTTATTTTTTCATGATTTGCTTTTATCTCTGTATCTACATTGTCAAGAGAAACTGATAATGTTTGAATTTTTAAATACTCCTTATTTGTTTTACTAACTGAATCAAGAAAAGTCGTTAGTTTTTCTTTATCATCTTGTTTTAAAACATATTTGTCCTTGTTAGTAATTGTTGGCTTTAAATTATCAATTATTTTATTTATCTCTTGTGTATGATTATCTAATTCCAATGATTTTTTATTGGCTTTATCTAAACTATCTTGATTTTTTTCTAGCTGCTTTTTCATTTCAGTATAGTCATCCATCTCCGTTATATGGTAATCGTGATTTCTACCTTTTTTCTTACCTTTTAAAGAGTTCGTAAGATTATATTCCTTGTTAAATGACTCAATATATAAAACTCTCATTTTATCTTGTAATTTTGTTAGTGATTCTTTGGTAAACACATCACTTTTTCCAACTTGCTTTTTCATACCATTTTTACCACCAACTTTAATTGGTACACCAACAATATGAAGATGTGGACTTGTTTCATCATAATGAATAATGGCACTTGCTATCTTGAAATTTGGCATAATAGTTTCTAAATCTTCTACTTGATTTTTATAAACATCAGTCATTCGTTTTTTGAAATTATCATCTTTGGTGTCCCAATATTTTTTATCTCCTAGTTCAATAATAATTTCACAAGCAAGATCACTTTTAGAATTACTACTAATGTGATTGAAATAGTCTTTTATTTTCCTATTATCACGAGTTTGTTTTTCGTTATATTCTTCTTTTGCTTCCTCAAACTCATCTTTATATAGTTTCTTTACATCATCGACTAGAGAAGAACTACCACGAATAATCTCAATGTTTTCTTGGTCGTTATCATACTTTCTATAGTTATGATTATCTACCTTTGTAAGACCACCTGCATTTTGTATAGCATTATTAGAAAGTGAGGTTGAGCCACTACGGTTTGATTTTGCACTACTTCTTGATGAGTTTCTTTTATTTTTATCACTACCTAAATGGAATGAATATGCTAATTCAATAATAATCACGCTCCTTTATTTTTTATCAAAATACTTTTGTGCTTGTTCTAGTGTTTCAAAAAATTCTTGTCCCATCATAGTTCCCATATTATCAATATAAGTACATACAATATAATGCAGTTGGCAGTTTTCGGCATAAACCAAATACAACTCATCTTTCTTATCTAATAAATTACATTTTCCATATTTTAAATTATAAAATTCTTTTTTCATTTTTTTCCTCATACTTTCTTTATTGTTTTACTTGGTTTTTAGAGATATATTTTGGTTTGACAAAATATTTAACCCCCTAGGTATTTTGACGCAAGCATCAAAATTACCTTGTGGGCTAGGGATTCCCTAGAACCCTAAATTAACTATCGCCACTTTCATTACTTCGTAACAAAACGTGCCACGTTAATTTTTATAGAAGAAATTACACATTGCTTGTAATTTCTTCTTCCTCTATCGTACACTCCTCTAATCCAATATGATTAGCAGGTTTCACAGTGGTAGAAGTTCTTACCTCACGAGTAAGGACACCATCTGCTTTATCAGGAATATATTTAAATACTACATCTTCATCTTCTAATATTGTTCCATCATCTTTATTGATATATAAAACCCCTAAATCATATTCTTTCATTTTCATATCAGGGTCTATTTTACGATAATCTTCCATAGGGAAAACTCTAACGATTGCTTGACTATCTTCATTTATATTGAAATAGAAAAGTGATGTTTCGGTATTATAAGTTGCTTGATAGAATCCTACATCATAGAATTCCCTTAATCTTAATATGTGTTGCCATACTTCATCATCTGGTCTATATTCACTAAATCTTAAAGTTCCCATAACATTACCAAATATTGCATAGTCAGTTCGTTCTATATAGCCATTATAATATAGTTCATTACTAGGATTGGCAATGCTTTCTCTAAATTTTACAAACTCTACATTACATTTGCTGTTATAGTTTTCTTTTAAAGTAATTTCTTCCACATAATTCATAATCAAGTTGGCTTTTTCTTCCCTTGTAAAATCTTTCCAACGCTTATTATATTGTTTATATTTTTCAGGGTATTTGATAGAATTGATAAAATCTATATCTCGTTTTATCAAAATATCTTCGGGTGTGAATTTCAACTCATCACATAATTCTGTTTCATTTAACTTAATTTCTAATTCTTCAATGGTATTTTCAACTTTTTTTCGTTCTAAATCATATTCATTAAGAGTAAATACCTCATTAACATAAGCCTCTCTAATTCTTGTAAACTTATCTTTTTGTTTTTTGATTTCCTTTTCAATATCTTCTTTTGGATTTTCAATTTTTTGTTTCATCATAGGTAAGAAAAATTGATTAACAACACTATCATATTCCACAATATCATCTATAAACTCACTAATATATTCTTCAATGACATTTTCTTTAATCGTTAATTTACAATCATTACAATAGTAGTAAAAATAAGAGTTTCCATTTTTCTTCGTTGTTGCTTTACCACCTAGGATTCTTCCACATTTAGGACACTTTAATTTTTGTAGGAATAAATAGTTAAGAGTTCTTTGATAACTCCTAGAATTCTTTTTCTTTTGCACTTGACATTCCTCCCACATTTCTTTTGAAATAATAGGTTCTATTACATCCATATAGTAGGTTGGTTTTTTAGTTCTTTTCCCATGAACGAAATCCCCCTTATATATTTCATTTTCTAATATTTTTAAAATAGTCGTATCATACCAATTCGTTTTATCTAACACTTTTTCATCATTTAAGACATTACTAATTTTTTTATAAGATAACCCATTATGATACATTTCAAATATTCTTATGACAATATCTTTAGTTGTTAAGTCAGGAACAAGGGTTTTATTTGTTCTTATATAACCAAGTGGGCTTTTATGAGGAATGTGTCCTGCCTTAATTGCCCCCGAAAGACCTATTTTAGTTCTCTCACTTGTTCTTTCTATTTCTTGTTGAGAAACACTTGTTAAAATTCTTGAAATCATTTTACCATTAGCATTGGTTGTATTGATATCATCATTAGCACAATCTAGATAAGCATTGTTTTCTTCCAAAAACTTTAAGATGTTTTCCCAATCATAAACGGAACGAGTTAATCTATCAAGTTTTAATACAACTATGGTATTGCATTTTTTATCTTTAATATCTTGTAGCAATTCATCAAATGCAGGGCGTTTATTACCCGTTTTAGCGCTTATTCCTGCGTCCTCATATACTTTATATACCTCATAGCCTTTATACTCACACATAGCCCTTAATCGTTTTTCTTGCTCGGGTAAACTAAATCCCTCTCTTGCTTGGTCTTCTGTTGAAACACGAATATATAAACCTGCAATCTTTTTTACATCTTCAAACATTTTTTATCATCTCCCTTTCTATATTTTCACAAAAAGAGGAGTCAAAACTACTAGCATTAAACTAATAACTTTAACTCCTCGAATAAGACATTTAAATCCCCTAAATAAGTTCTTTTGTTGTTTTTAAGCATAATGTACCTCCTTTAGATAAAAGACGATACTGCTTGTCATTTATTGCCAATTATTCTACAACTTTTTTTCTTATTTGTCTAGTCCCTTGGAATTTCGTTATTAGCACACATTTTTGATATAGTTTTCTAGTTCTGTTAATTTAATCTTTTTACTTAAATTATTGATATAGATTTCATTGGAGTAATTAAATATTAGAAATAACATATCTTTGATAATTACTCTATGAGGTTCGATATAGGAGATATTTGTTCTTTCAATTTTCCTAATACTACCATTGATAATTGTTGGAGTAGTATTACAAAAATCACATATTATCTCTAATCTCTTTTTTAATGATTCTTCCACATCAATTTCTTTTTTGACTACTTTAATCATAGACACCCAACCTTTCTTCTAGGTCGGTTTTTTCTAAAAACGAAAAAACCAATCATTACTGATTGATTTTCTATCAAAAGTTCGAATAGTTCGAACAGATTTCCCAATGGTGCCGATTAACAGAGTTGAACTGTTCACTGACCCTTACCATGGGTCTATTATACCCCTTAACTAAATCGGCAAGGTATGAATAACTAAAAAAGTATAACCACTACCCCGTTTACTAATTATAGTTTATCATAAGAAAAAGCTATTTTCAATCTCTTTCCGTCATGTTTTTTATTCTAATCATAGGAGATTCGTAGTTTTGACCAACTAAGTAATCAATAATGTCATGAAAATAATAATCTCTTGGTAAGTTACGATTATCAGTTACGTAACTTACTAATTCTTCATTAACATCTTTTGGTAAACCAATACTCCAAATAATGTTTTTATAATATTTCATTTCACTAGCATTCCACGTGAATTTTCCAAATCTCAAGTAATTTAAAAACATTGTTAAAACGTTCATTTTATCTTCATATTTATTCAAATCTATTTTCTTATCTAAAGTGATATCATCATAATAATACGTATTAAACTCAGGAACAACATCATCAACAATAGCTGCTTCAAAGTCAATAAAATTTAAATCAATATCTTTATTAATCATAATGTTTTCAGGAATTATATCGCCATGAAAAACCCCATTCTTATGATAACTTTCCAAAATTAATAATGTTTCCTTCAAAATATTAAGAATATTAACACTGTTATAACCCCTCGTAAAGTTCTCTTCACTAAGTGAAACTGACCCTTTTAAAAATGGAACAACAACCTTACTATTACACAATTTATATATTTCTTTTTCGTTTTTTGTTAACTCTAATATTTCTGTAGGTAAGTTTGCATGATCTAATTTTTTCAAACAGAGTTTTTCCCAAAACAAACAATTATTTGGATTAAATTTTAATAAACTATCTTGATTTATAATAAATAATCTACTATATTCAGTATCGTTTGCATGAACTACTGTTAGTTTGCTAATATCAAAGTTTTTCATTTTTATCTCCTTAAATAATTTAAATATATTATACATAATTAATCAAAAAAATCAATCAAAAACCACTTTTCTTAAAGTGGTTATTTTAATCTGCTATATCATTATCATTAAACTTGACGTCTAAAAACTTTCTACTTGCTAAAAAATCACACATATGAACAACCCTTTGAAATCTATTTTCCGGCTTTGGAAGAACAACTTTACTGTAAGTATTGGTATTCCACTGGCCCATATGACTTTTTATCATGTTAGTAAGTAAATTTAGTTCCTTATCAGTTAAACTTAATTCCCCCCTATTATCCATAATATAATTACATACTAACAAAGGATGATCAAAATTAGTATATTCACTTTTTTCTAAACCCGATTTTAATCCGTCATGCATTATTAATGCCATAATAATTAAATCCTTCTCATTATTAGAAAATCCTGAGGAAATACTATCATTATCAAGAATCTCTTTTGCAATTCTAACAGCCACCTTAGTATGTCTAACTAACCCTCCATCATTAAGGGCAAAATATGGGTGATATTTTCCAGTAGAACTTGCTGGAACTTCAAAAAAATAATCTGGTAATAAGTTTATTAACTTTTCTAGGTTTTCTTTATATCTTTCATTTTTAACGTATGATATTTCCTTAGTAAAAATCTTTATCTTGTTTATAATTGTTTCCATATTTAACTTCCTAACTTTTTATATTTATTTCTAATATTTTTGCTAATGTAGCAGCTTGAATGAAATCAACTTCTACCCCTTTAACACTTTCTATATCCATTCTTATATCATCTATTTTACAAGTTGTCAAATCAACTTTATCAAATTTTGTTTTATATACTTCCAGTAAACATAATGATGATTCTTCAAATGAAACCTTATTAAACTTATTTGAGTATAGTCTTCCATTATCTAAGCAGCACTCCTTAAACATAACCTTTTTAAATGATGATGAGGCAAAGTTATTGTAACTAAGACTACATCTATCAAAAAAAACATCTTCCATTCTAACATTTATAAAATTAATACCAAGAAGCTTACAATCAGTAAACTCACACCTAATTATTATCTTAGAAGTTATACTTAAGTTTGATAAATCACACCCGATAAAAGTGCAATCTACAAAGTCAACGTTTTCAGTTTTACAATTAGAAAAATCAATTTTTTTAAAACTGCATCCATTAAACTCAGTATCACTAATTTTATTTTTTACTACCTCATTAGAAAAAGAATAATCATACCTTCTTTGGTTTAAATTAATAGTATTTATGCTTTCTTCTTTTAAAAAAAGCCTTTTTTTAGGACAATTTATGTCCATTTTATCACCTACTTAATAACGTTTTTATGTAAACTGCTGATAAAAATTCGGTTGGAAAAAGAATGGCTAAATTATATATTGATAATTTTGATCCTTTTGATTTTTCAATTTCCTTATAAATGTAATAAACCATGTTTCTCCTATTAAAAAGGCTTTTAATTTTTTTGCTTTTAATCATGCTTTTAATATCATCAACCGACTGAATGTTAAGCTTTTGAAATCTCTTTTTTATCAGATGATTATAGAAATTAAAACTATATATTACTTCATCATCTAATCCAAATATTTTTCCAGATTCTTCTACCACTTTATTAAATTCACTAACATCATTTTTACCAGATAGTATTTTTTTATAAGACGTTTTATTAATAATTTTAATAATTAAGTCACTTTTCAATTTCTTTTTATTAATTATATTAAACAAATTATCAAAGAAATCTTTAGCATACTTATTATAATTATTTATTAACTGGTTTTTTTTAAAAGTAAAAAAATATCCATCAAGTTTTTCAAAGGCTTTTAACGTATCATTATAACCTAGTTCAATTGCTCGTCTTGCATATTTTTTTTCAATTATAAGAAAATTTCCAATGTCGTTTCTCGGTCTTATAATAGTAACAGGGACATTATGATTACTTACCTTTTTTTCTTTTCCAATTGAATTTAAATCAACTGCAATAACTTCGGTTGCTCCCATTTCAATTGCTAAATTAATTGGCATGTTATCATAGTAACCACCATCAATATAAGATTCACTATTAATATTTTTTATTTTAAAAGCTGGAAAACAAGCTGCTGATGCAATTAAATAATCTTTTAAAAGTTCTTTTGTTAAATCTTTTTTTTTCATAATAGTTGGTTTCATAGATGGGAACTTAACGGTAACCAAACCATAATCGATGTCTGAGGCAAAGAACTTATTAACATTCAAATACTTATCAATAGTAGCTTCCATTGCACCAACTTTTAAACCACCTTCTAAAGCACCCTTAGTAAACTTTAAAATTATTTCTCTTCTTCCTCTATGACTATCATATGATCCGTCAATTTTAGTATCAAGAATCTTATTATAATTAATAAAGTTCCATAATTTAATTGCACCATAATAATCTTTTTGAGTCATAAGCGCCCCATTTAAAGCCCCTATACTAGTTCCTGTTACTATGTCATAATTAATATTTAACTTACGAAGTGCTTTCCACACTCCTATTTGATAAGCTCCCCTAGATCCTCCACCTGATAATACAATAGCTCTTTTCAAAAGCATCACTCCTTATCTCTATCTTTTATTACAAGCATTCTAAAATGGTCCCCACGCTCTTCAAAATTCTTATAAAACCCATAACTTGCTGCTGCTGGAGAAAGAAGGCATACACCTTCTTTAGGGGTTACCTCTTTAGCTATTTTAACCGCCTCATCCATGTCTTTTACAACGTATAATTTCTTTTTTGAATTTATACTATCAAAAATGTTTTTTATTCTTAAATTTGTATTAGGAAGTAAAATAACGTTGTCAATAGAACTGTTTTCAATAAAATTAACTAGGTTTTCATAATGTAAATTTCTTTCCATACCACCTATTATAATTGTATCTACCTTATTAAAACTTCTAATGGCACTAATAACAGCCTCGCTAGCTGTTGCAATTGAATCATTATAAAAGTTAATGCCATGATTCTTTCCAACGTATTCTAGACGGTGTTTTAAAGGAATAAACGTACTTATAGAAGTTAAAACTTTAGCAATATCCATTTTTAAAATTTTAGCAACGTTAATGCATACTAAAATGTTTAAAACATTATGTTCTCCAATAAGATTTGTTTTTATATTATAATTTTTTTTCTCATCCATTGTTACTTTAACTACTTTAGCTTTTATTTTTTTTAATTCATCATTACTTAGATGCTGAATTTTTTCAACATACAAAAAATAATCATCATTACTTTGGTATTTAAAAACATTCTTCTTAGCATCAAGATAATGGTTTAAATCAAGATAATGATCTAAATGTTCTTCAAATAAATTTAAAATTATAGCTATGTTAGGACTGCTTTTTACAAATTCTAACTGATGACACGATAATTCATATACAATAATCGTGTTTTCATTTATCTCATCAATCTTATCAAAACTAGGAACACCAATGTTACCAACTAATAAAGCATCATAATCAGAGTCTTTTAAAACATGATAAACTAAAGATGACGTAGTACTCTTACCCTTAGTTCCTGTAATACCAATTACAGTATTTTGACAAAATTTTAAAAACAAGTCAGTTTGAGAAGTAATCTTCTTTTTATCCTCATTATTCACATAATCAAGAATAATAACTCCTGGAGCTTTTATTACAACATCATATTCTTTAATACTATCTAAATAGTTATCACCAATATAATAGTTAATGTTTACTAAATCCGCTTTATTTTCAATATCATTTTTATCTGCAATTCCAATTACTACATCTTTAAAATAATTTCTTAAAAAATGATAAGTAGACTTTCCTTCTCTGCCAAATCCTAATATTAATATTTTTTTATTATTTAAAAATTCATATATGTTATTTTTCATTTTCATTCTCCAAAAGCCCTATAAATTTAGATGGTACGAAGTTTTCTAAATTAAAATAGTCATCTAAATGATACTTCCTTTTTTCATCATAATAGTTTTCTTTATAATAATTTAATAAATAAGGTAATTTTTGACCTTTTTTTATATCTAAGTAAAGAGCATAATTTATTTCATCCCTGCTTCCCACACATTCAAAAGGTTTAGTAACATCATCATTTATAAGAGCATCAAACACACTTTGCATATCTTCTCTTTCTAACATATTTTGACCAAAAATATTATTTAGTTCTTTTTCATTTAAAAATGGTGAAAGCATTATATAAACGTACAAGCACTTTGAACAATCACTACACCAAACATTTTTCTTAGTACCTCTATTACAACTTCTAAAAATTGTTAAATATTTTTTTCTTTTAACAAAATACTTAACAATTTGATACTCTGACCATGGCCTTAAAAGACTAAAATATTCAATTTTATCAGTTATGTTTTCCATTACGTAATTTCTAAAATCGCGTTCAAACTCAATGCTCTTTGAGTATTGATGGTTAACTGTTGAACCAATGATATTAGTTTCATTTGCACTAGCTTCATTAGATAAAACAACGTGTTTTTTATTGTTTAAATAGGCCATTATAATTGCAGCAAAAGCCAACTGCGAAGAAAAAGGAACATGTCCATTTAAAAAACCTTTTTTATTTAACTCAAGCATTAAAGGATCGAGTTCAACTTTAAAAGTAATAATATGATCATCAGTATATCCAGCAGTATAAATCGACTCATACCCCGCTTTATTCTTAGGATATATGTTTCTTTCTAACATAAAAAAATCATTTTCATTTTTATATTGTTTTAATAATTCCGTCGTAACAATTGAATCTTTTCCGCCACCTACTAATATAAGGTTACCATTAAAACTTTCGTTAACTTCATAATCATAATTAATGTCAGACTCATTTTCAAAAGATACTAAATCACCAAATGAAACTTTAATATTGTTTTTATATAAATATTCTCCAAGACCATTATATATTAATTTTTTAAAAAAATGTTTTTGATTATCATTTAAAATTCCTGCCCTAACAATTATCCTCTTAGAACAAACTAATTTATAATAATTAATTAAATCAACTAATCCATAGTTAAAAAATAAATAATTTAAAAAGGTTTTATTAATATTATTGTTTTTTATATGCTTTTTTAAGATAATAACCTTTGGAGTAAATACATAGTTACCCATTATATATTTATAGATAACCGTAAATTCTTCTTTACTTTCCGTAACCTTAAAATCATCATAAATAAAAGTACTATACTTATTTCTTAATTCTTCAAAAACCATTTATTATTCCTCCAACAAACTTATTTTTATCACCTTAATTATATCATGTATTTAACGTTTATTAAATAAAATAAATTTGTTTTATCAAAATCTTTTTTCATTTCAATAATAGTCATAAATATTACTACTACTTATAAATAAAAGCACCCATAAAATGGATGCTTTTTTAATTAAAATGGCGTCCACGAGAGGATTTGAACCTCCGACCTACCCCTTAGGAGGGGGTCGCTCTATCCAGCTGAGCTACGTAGACACTGTAACCATTTTATCACATAATTAAAAGAAAGAAAACCATAAAAATGGTTTCTAATTAATATTTATATCCCAAGTAGTACCTTTTCTTGTATCTTTAATTACTACGCCTAGTTTTAATAGTTCATCCCTTATTGAATCTGCTAAAACATAATCTTTATTTTCCTTAGCTATTTTTCTTTTTACAATTTGAGCTTCCACCACATTAGTATCAACGTTTTTTAAATATTTTTGCTTTATTTCATCAAGAACGGTATCCGTCTGAAACAATCCAAGTGGATAATATATATCTCTTAAAGACTTTTTAACTAAATCAAAATCAAAATTTGTTATATTATTTTCTAGCTCAGTAAAATAATTAAATAAAATCGAAATGGCTAAAGAAGAATTAAAGTTATCGTTCATTGCTGCCATTTCTTCTTTTTTTAAGTTGTTTACCCATTTAACAGTTAAATCATGATCACTATTTTTATTATTATTATTTAAAATACTATAAAACTTATATAAATGTTTTTCTCCTTCTTCAAATAATCCATCAGTTATATTAATATCTGAAGTATAAGAGTTACGTAATAACGTAAACCTTATTACTTCATTATTATATTGTTTTAATAAATCTTCAATTAAAATAGTGTTATTAAGTGACTTACTCATTTTTTCGCCATTAATTTTTACAAGTCCATTATGAATCCAATATTTAGCAAATTCTTTCCCAGTTAATGATTCTGATTGCGCAATTTCATTCTCATGGTGTGGAAAAATAAGATCTCTTCCACCTCCATGAATATCAATTGTTTCTCCTAAGTATTTCATGCTCATTGTAGAACACTCAATGTGCCATCCTGGTCTTCCTTTTCCAAATGGTGATTCCCAGTATATTTCTCCAGGCTTAGCACTTTTCCATAAAGCAAAATCTGTATCAGCTTCTTTTCCTGGCTCAACGTTTTTTCTAACTCCACTTAGATTATCTTCAAACTTATTATGTGATAATTTCCCATAATCTTTATACATACTTACTCTAAAATAAACATCTCCACATTCCGTCTGATATGCTACTTGTTTTTTAATAAGCTTTAAAATAAAATCTATAATAGCATCAATATTTTCAGTTGCTTTAGCTTGAACTGTAGGCCTATCAATGTTTAACTTATCCATTTCACCATTAGTTTTCTCAATTAACTTACTTGCATATTGCTTTGGATCTACGTTAATTAATTTAGCATTATAAATAATTTTATCATCAACATCAGTATAGTTTCTTACATAGGTAACATCATAATTTAAACACTTAAAATACTTTGTTATCATATCAAAAACAATAGCTTGATAAGCATGACCAATATGGGCATCCTTAGAAACTGTTATTCCACAAGCATACATTTTTATTTTTCCAGCTTCTGTTGGCTCAAAAAGTTCTTTTTTTCTTGTCATTACGTTATATATATATAATTTATTTTCCATAAAATTCTCCCATCTATTTAATAATATTACATAAAAGTTAATATAAGTATATCATACTACTAAAAATAATAAAAGCTGATGTATTTATATCAGCTTTTATTATTTTTGATTTTTCCATAAATAGTTGTTGTGTTTTTACCACACTCTTTACTTTCATATAAAGCCTCATCAGCGTTTCTTTTAATTATTTCAATATCAATTGTACCATCATAATAATCAATCCCAAAGCTCATAGTAACTTTAGCGTTATGATAATTAATCTTTTCAATTTTTTTTCTTAAACGCTCAACAACCATAAACGCATTTTCCTTTGAACAATCTTTTAAAGCAATAATAA
>JAVXAN010000024.1:0-13161 GCA_036660495.1 Bacilli bacterium
ATTCTGATTCACGTCTCCTTTTAATTCATTAGACATTATATATGAATATCCATCAAACGTATATCTATTATCTTTAACGCGAAAACCTTCCTGAGGAGTTTCAGTTGAAGAACATACTTTATCTCCAACTTTAAAATCACCATTTTTTCCTGTTAATGGGTTAGTTGCATCAGATTCTAAATATGTTTTGTTAATTAATTGTTGCACTTCAACACATTTATGCTTTTTACTTGAAATATCCATTTCAATAAAAACGCCCTCCGTTTCCGTTTCCATATACGTACCAGCCATTGTCGTAATATCTCTAGCCGCTATATACTTGACTTTTTCTTTTGAATCATTGAAATTTTTTATTACTGAAAATGTTGCTATTGCTAGTATTATTGATAAAATTACAATTGCTGCTAATAACTCTATTAATGTAAAACCTTTTTTATTTTTCATGCTTCCTCCTATTATTATAATAATATCATTTAGCTATATTTTAGTCAAATAAACTTATTTTTTTTAATTATCCCGTATAATTTACTGTAAACAAATAAAAAGAATTCTTTTTATTTATGAATTCTTTTTATTTACTTTTTAAAGGCATAATACATTTTTCTTCAGCTGATACTATGTAAGCATATTTATCAAAATAATATCGCTTATATGAATCCATTTCATACCCTTCTTGAGGAGATTTTTCATGTTTTATAACATAAGAGTTCCTGTTTAATGAATCTTTATCCATATTTTTACCAGTTTCTGGATCCATTACATCTTTTTCTAGATAGTCATTTTTAATTAAATAATCTACCGTTATACACGCAGTTTGATAACCTGTAATTGTTCCTGCTTCTTCTACTTTCATTGCACTTGCAGCTATTTCAACAATTTCTTTTGCAACATTATACCTGTTTTTTACCTTGGTTTTATTTACTGATGTAACCACACTTATGGTTGCAATTGTCAAAATTATTGAAAGAAGAATTATTACTGCTAATAATTCTATTAGAGTAAAACCTTTATTTTTCATATTTATCACCTTCCGTTATTATAATAACTTTTTTTATGAAAGAAAAACCTGTAATAAACCTTATTCTGAATCCTTACTTTTACTTCTTTTATCTTTTATTTCGTTTTTTAAAAGTTCAACAAACATTGTCTTAGAAACACTATAAGTTTTATCACTTCCATACCTTCTATAACTAACTAAATCCTCTTCTTTTTCTTTATCTCCAATAATAATTGAAATAGGTATTTTTTTAGTTACTGATTCACGAAGCTTATATCCAAGCTTTTCTTCTCTTTCATCTAACTCCGTTCTTATACCATTTTCCTTAAGATAATTATAAACTTCACTAGCATATTCTAAATGATAATTGCAATTAACTGGGATTACGTTTACTTGAACTGGTGCAAGCCAAGTTGGAAAAGCACCAGCATAGTGTTCAATTAAAATTCCAATAAACCTTTCAATTGAACCATAAATAACGCGATGAAGCATAACTGGTCTTTTTTTAATTCCATCAGAATCAACATAAGTTAAATCAAACCGCTCAGGTAAATTCATATCTAACTGGATTGTTCCACATTGCCATACTCTTCCTAAAGAATCTTTAATATGAAAATCTAACTTAGGTCCATAAAAAGCTCCATCCCCAGGGTTTATTTTACAATCACGTCCTGCTTTATGACAAGCATCGGCCAGAACTTTTTCCGCTTTATCCCAAATTTCTATATTACCAATAAATTTTGCTTCTGGCCTTGTTGATAATTCAATATTATATGTTAGCCCAAAAACCGAGTACATTCTATCAATAAAATCAATAAGTCTAACTACTTCTTGTTCTATTTGACTTGGCATCATAAAAATATGAGCATCATCTTGAGTAAAGGTTCTTACTCTAAATAATCCATTTAAAGCTCCACTTGCTTCATGACGATGAACCAATCCTAACTCTCCAACTCGAAGTGGTAAATCTTTATAAGAGTGCAGACTATTTTTATAAACAAGCATTCCTCCTGGACAGTTCATTGGCTTAATCGCAAAAGTTTTTTCATCTATTTCTGACGTATACATATTTTCTCGGTAATTATACCAATGTCCAGATAATTCCCATAAATCCTTATTTAACATAATTGGTGTTTTTATAAATTCATAACCCTCTTTAGTATGTTCATCATACCAAAAATTTTCAAGTTCGTTTCTTAAAATCATTCCATTATTTAGAAAGAAAGGAAATCCCGGGCCATACTCACTCATCATAAATAATCCAAGTTCTTTTCCTAGTTTTTTATGATCTCTTTTTTTAGCCTCTTCTAAAAAATCTAGATAAGTTGTCAAATCTTCTGGAGTTTCAAAACAAACACCATATATTCTTTGCATAACCTTGTTTTTTGAGTCCCCTTTAAAATAAGCACCACTTACCTTAAGCAACTTAAAATTTTTAATCTGCTTAACCGTATCAACGTGAGGTCCACGGCAAAGATCAACAAACTCACCTTGTCTATAACAAGTAATATCCGAATCTTCTTCCATATTGTTTATTAAATCTATTTTATATTCATCATCTTTAAACATTTCTAAAGCTTCTTTTTTTGATACTTCTTCTCTAATTATTCGTTTTCCATCCTTTGAAATTTTTTTCATTTCACGCTCAACATTTGGCAAGTCTTCTTCTTTAATTGCCTTTTCACCTAAATCAACATCATAATAAAAGCCAGTATCTATAACCGGACCTACCCAAAATTTTGCTTCTGGATAAAGTCTTTTTATAGCTTGTGCCATAAGGTGAGCACACGAGTGATTAAGGATATTTAAACTTTTGTCTTCTTTAATATTTATCATTTTCTTTTTCCTCCAAGTTTTCTATCAATTCAAAATTTTCTATGTTAAAACTACCAGTTCGTTGGTAATAATAATCCATTAAAAACTTAATTGATTTTATCATATTTATTTTACTATCTTTAATAAAACAGTTTTTATAAAAATCAATAAACGCTTTTTCAGGGACATTAAAAACATTGTTTGCTACTCTAAAATTATTATCTGTTAGTATTTGATAAGCCCAAGTTTTTGGCAATTTAGCAATTTCCTTAAACCCACAATATGAATCAAGAATTAACGTTATTAATTCATAATATATTAAGTAAAAACATTCGCTTTCTATTTCTAATGAAGTCGTTAGTTCGTCATATAAATTCCAAATATAATAACTATTCTTTTGTAAATCACTATTACTTATTACCCTAAGTGGTTTATCTAGATATTCTAGTGCTTTTTCTTGTAAAGTTTTTACTTTACCTTCTAAGTCAAAAATAATTTTACCATATCCGAACATATTTGTAATCGTGCTTTTTCCGGTACTATAATCATTTTTAAAATCATTTTCAATTTCATAATAAGGCGTCATAGCGTACTTCACCAAAAAATTACCAACTTTTTTAGACCCAATCTTACGATAAGTACATCCTCCACTTAAAATAATTTGAATGTTTATACTGCTTTTTTTTCCTAAATTATCTTCTTCATAATTATCATATAAAACCGCTCCAATAATATCGTCATCTTCTTCATAGCCTTCCAAAAATTTTTCTAAAGCTATTTTCCATTTACCAGTCATAATTACCACTTCCTTTTTATAAAAAAAGCTCCTTATACAAACGTATAAGGAGCGTTATTACGCGGTGCCATCCTCTTTTATATCTTTTTTATTTTAACGCAAGAAAATGATTAAGTCCCACTTGCGGATATCCATTTCTGGTTCTACTCCAAGGTAGTAATTATACGTAAAGTTTGCTTTTTTTCACCAACCAAAAGTTCTCTTAAAAACGTTTACAATAATCGTGTCCTCTTCAATGTATTTAATAAATAATACTACGTAATTTTATTTTAGTCAAGTTTTGACAGCTAATTACGGTTGTTTTTACTAATCATTTGAACATCATTAGTTAGCTGTTTAATTCTTTCAATTATTCTAACCGCTTTTAATTTTTCAACTTTATTAGAAGTTACACTTAAATGTGTTTCCAACTCTTTAATATCTAAATTAGACGTTATGAACGTTGGTAATTTTTCTTGCATGCGGTATTGTAAAATAGAACCCAAAATTTCATCTCTACTCCAAGATGTAGTTGTTTCTGCGCCTAAATCATCTAACAGTAATAAGGGTGCCTTCCTAACTTCATTAAACTTGTTATTAAATTCATCTGATGCGTTAAACTGAAAACTTGCTTTTAAACTTCTTAAGTATTCTGGGTAATAAACAATTACACTTTTTATCCCATACCTAGCTAACTCATTAAACATAGCTGCAATAAGATACGTTTTACCACACCCAAAATTACCATGTAAAAACATTCCTTTTTCAGCTTCTTTATTCTTATAATTTTTTATAAACATTGTTAACCACTTAATTACCACTAAGCGGTTTTCATCATCAGTATATATGTCACTCATTTTAGCTTCTTTTATTTCCTTTGGTACTTCTATCAGGGTTACTCTATCTAAATATTTATTTTCGTTAATTACCTTTTGCTTATACCTACACGCAACGTATGAAAAATTAAGCATGTTTTCAAACATTTGTGGTAAAAAGCAGTATCCATCAACCTTATTCTTGCAACATGCTAAAGCTTTACATTTTTTACAATTATCATATTCACTAGCCGCTTCCTCTAAACTACTTGTATATTTCATTAGTTTGTCTTCAGACAAGTTAATACTTTCAGAAAGTTCCTTAAAAGAAGCACTTTTTTTTGCCTCATGAAACGAAACTTGTAATTTATAATTTAGATCTTTAACATTATTTACAACGTTATTAACGTTTTTCATATTACCATCTCCTTATAAAAATTCTTTTAACATGTCTTTTAATATTTTTTCATCTTCGGTTTTTATTGGCTTTTTTTCAATGTTTTGATCAAACCATTCAGGAAGCTTTTCTTCTTTTTTATTAATTGTGTTTACACTATCTGTTCTTTTTTGAATTTTTTTATGCTCTTTTTCAGCGATTTTCATTGCCTCTTCTACCGTTTCTATATTTAGCCTTTTCCACTGTGAAGCAATAGCTTCTACAAACGCTCTGGTTAACTTTTTATCATTTATCTTTAAAACATAATCAACTAACACGTTAACAACCCCTGGATTTAGTTTAAAATCATTAAGCAATGTTTCCATTAAGTTTAAATCACGTACTGATGGTTTAGCCCCATTACTTCTTGATTTTAAAAAGTTATATGGGGTTGTTGTTTCAAATACATATACCATTTTAGCCCTTTTATCAACATCTCCTTCTGGAGTTCTTAAATATTCTGGCTGACTTTTATAAACTAGTGATGGTAACTTGTTTTCATTTTCATATTTATAATAATTTCTTACGTTCTTTCTAAGTTCAGTTTTATCAATTAATCCATTATCTTTTATAGAATTTAATATTGGACTTTTCATTTCTAAAGCATCCATATTATATATAAACGACAAATTATTAATTAATTCTTTAACTTCTTTACTAAAGGTTTTATTAGTTATTACTCCTTCAGGAACAGATGAAATTAATAAATTAAAATCAAAAACATTATCTATTTTTATCTTTCCAGTTTTGTTTGTCCTTAAATCCTCGTTTAAATTATCAATAATTGTTCCAGATGAACTTTCAAACACTTCATTAAAACTACTAGTTAATTCTTTATATGTAGCTAAGTTTATCTTAGGAACACGAAAATAATGTAAAATTCTTTCATATTCTTTTTTTCCCACGTTATTATATAAAACAATGTTTAAAACTGGATGATTTAAAAATTCGACGCTTGAAATTGGTGAATATAATTCATAAACGTATGAGTTAATGTGGTCTTTTTTCATAAAGGTTTTTACTAATCCGACGGCTTCTAACTTTTTTCTAGCTATTACAATTGCTTCCATTTTTATTCTTAAATTAGTCATTAAGTGGTGGTGGGTATACTCACAACTTAATAATTCACTTTGATCTAAATCAGCCCATAAAGTATAATAAAGACTCGTTGCAATACTTCCTATAATAGGTTGATAAAGCATATTAATTATTTTTCGGTCACGATCATTCATAATGGTTCGGTTAACTACTACAAAAGTATCAGCCGGTAAAATGGATATTTCTTTCATAATAATCACCTCTTGTATTCAATTTTATACTTTTTTGGAAGTTATAGCAATAAAAAACAGGAATTCTTTCCTGTTTATAACGTTTTTATTTTTATTCTAATTCTACGTTATGATATACTTTTTGAACGTCTTCCGTATCTTCTAGCATTAATAATAATTTATTAAAGTTATCTAAATCTTCACCAATAAGTTTTACCATTTCGTTTGGAACCATTGTAACTTCTTCAACTAAAAATTCTGCCTTATCATTATAATCAGTTACAGCTGTTTTTATTTTAACTAAATCCGATGGATTACCATATATAGTTACCGTTTCTTCTGTTTTTTCAATATCTTTTGCATCAACTTCAGAATTAATTAGTGCTTCTAAAGCTTCGTCTTCAGTTATATTTTTTATAACTACAATAGATAAGTTTTCGTACATATGTGAAACGCATCCAGCAACGCCCATTTTAGCTTTTGACTTTGTAAAAGCATTTCTAACTAAACTAACCGCACGATTAACATTATCAGTTAAACAGTCAACTATAATAGTTGCGTTTCCACTTGCAAAACCTTCATAACGAAGGGATTGATAGTTTTCATCTACCCCACTATTAACTTTATCAATTGCCCTTTTTATAATGTCTGCTGGAACTTGTTCCTTTTTAGCTTTTTCAATTAAATGTTTTAATGCTAAGTTCCCTTCTGGATCAGTTCCCCCACTTTTAGCGTATTGATATATTTCCTTTGCATAATTTGAATATATTTTAGCTTTTGCCGCACCCGTTTTAGCAATAGATGCCTTTCTAACTTCGTATGCTCTTCCCATGTTTTCACCTCTTTGTTTATATGTAATTCTATTCTACTTTATTTTAATTATTTTAGCAAGGTCGTTTTTTGTATTATAAAATCATGTTTTATTTAAAAGGTTATTACCAATAACTATAATGGTGATAGAATGATACAAGTTTTAGAAAAAGACTTTCTAAATGATCCATTTATAAAAACGGATAAATGTAAAAGTATTGCAATAAATAAAAGATTGAATTTTAACACAAAAGATATTTATTATTTTGGTAATTATCAACAAGATAAACTTGATAAGGTTTTTAAAAAAATTAATAATAATAAAAAATTAATTAAAAATGCCATTGAAAACAAGGCAAAAATAATAATATGTGGTAACAGCTACGAATTGTTTAATAATCGTTTTAACGTTAAAGATTCAATAAATCTGTTTACCGCTTTTAACAATAATAATTTTACTAAAAGAAGATTTAGTAAATTTATGAAAATACGCGAAAAAAATGATGATACTTTAGAAAAAATCAGCAGTTTAAATTATGTTGTTCAAAATGAAAACTTTAAATACAAAAATTTATATTGTGTAAAAAGTCAGGAAAGCGTTAAGATTGCCATCAAAAGATTAAAAAAGACAAAATAAACCTTTTCCTTATTTTGTCTTTTCTACTTTAAGTGGCGATTTAAAATTATGGTCAACACTTTCTTTATATTCAAATAATAATGCTGTTAAAAAATATAACATAAGTATTAGAATTACTATTTCTAACAAGTTAATTAATGTTTTTAACTTGTTTTTTATTTGTTTTTTACTTTCTTGGTAGCGTCCACAAACACTACAATAATTATCATCTACCAATATTTTTGCATTACAGTTATCACATTTTCTAAATTCAAATTCAGAATTTTGAAATAAACTTAATTTTTTTTGTTTAACCAAAGCCTTTGGCACAAAGTTAGCAGTCTTACTAATGTTTTTATCCTTTAACTCAATTAATATTTTAATCAAAAAATAAATAACAAGTGATATTATCGAAATATATAAATATATTTTTAAATTTAAAATAATTTGATTTAACATAATAGCATTATTTGCTAACTTATAAAAAATAATGTTACCCAAATAAATTATAGCTGAACTTATTGAAATTCCAAGTGGAATAAAAGTTAGCATATTTTTCATAAAATCACCTACTTAACTAAATGCTTCTATTATAACTATTTTTATTAAAATGTAAAGCATTAACATTAATTAGTATAAATCATAAATAACTTACTGGATTTCTAAATATTCATCATAAGTAGTAATTTTATCAATATATTTACCATCTTCTTTAAATTCTATAATCCTATTTGCCACACTTTGAATCAACTCATAATCATAAGATGAAAATAAAACCACTCCTTTAAATAACTTCATACCATTATTTAAAGCGGTTATTGACTCAATGTCTAAGTGGTTAGTTGGTTCATCTAAAATTATAACGTTTGCTTGTTTTAACATCATTCTAGAAAACATCAATCTTACTTTTTCGCCACCTGATAAAACGTTTATTTTCTTTAAAGCTTCTTCTCCTGAAAAAAGCATTCTTCCTAAAAAGCCTCTTAAAAAAGCTTCTTCCTGTTCCTTTGAGTAAGGCCTTAAAAAGTCAATTAAAGTTTGATTTTCTTTAAAATACTTATCATGATCCTTTGGAAAATACGAATAATTTGTAGTTGCACCCCATTTAATTATGCCCTCATCCGGTTCTATTTCCCCAGTTATTATTTTAAATAACGTTGTTTTAGCAAGTTCACTTTTACCTACAAAAGCAACTTTATCGGTATTATTAATTATTAAATTAAAGTTTTTTAAAACCACTTGTCCATCAATGGTTTTAGAAATTCCTTTTAATTCTAAAACATCTCTTCCCAAGTCACGCTCCATATCAAAATTAATATATGGGTATTTTCTTGAGGATGGTTTCAAATCTTCTAGTTCAATTTTTTCTAACGATTTTTTTCTAGATGTCGCTTGCTTAGATTTAGAAGCATTAGCACTAAACCTTCTAATGAAATCTTGCAACTCTTTTATTTTATCCTCTTTTTTCTTATTACTATCTTTTATTTGTCTTTGAAGTAATTGACTTGATTCATACCAAAAATCATAATTTCCAATGTATAAAGAAATCTTTTCATAATCTATATCAACAATATGGGTACATACTTTATTTAAAAAATGACGATCATGGGATACTACTATAACCGTGTTTTTAAATTCTAATAAGAAGTTTTCTAACCATATTTTAGTATTAATATCTAAATAATTAGTAGGTTCATCTAGTATTAAAATATCTGGATTACCAAATAAAGCTTGAGCTAGCAAAACCTTTACTTTATCTTCTCCTGATAAATTAGCCATTTTATCATTGTAATATATTTGGTCTAAACCTAAACCACTCAAGAGAATAGAAGCGTCACTTTCAGCTTGCCACCCATCCATTTCAGCAAATTCAGCTTCTAACTCACCAACTCTAAGTCCATCTTCATCGCTAAAGTTTTCTTTAGAATATATTTCATCTTTTTCCTTCATTATGTTATATAGTTTTTGATTTCCCATCATAACCGTTTGAATAACTTCAAATTCATCATAAGCGTTATGATCTTGCTTTAAAACAGAAATTCTTTCACCATTACTTATAAATATTTCTCCAGAAGTTGATTCTATCTCACCAGATAGAATTTTTAAAAAAGTACTTTTTCCAGCTCCGTTAGCACCAATTACTCCATAACAATTTCCTTGAGTAAATTTTAAATTAACATTGTCAAATAAAATTCTTTTTCCAAATCTTAAGCTTAAATTATTAACTGATAACATATTATTACCTCCACACACTTTATTAAGTTTACTTGATTTACATTTAAA
This sequence comes from Bacilli bacterium, assembly GCA_036660495.1. Lineage (GTDB taxonomy): Bacteria > Bacillota_I > Bacilli_A > RF39 > UBA660 > JAVXAN01. The sequence goes on from JAVXAN010000024.1 coordinate 9,816, forward strand.
AAGCAAGAATAATGTTTTTCTTGCTTTATTTCATTAGTTCTTCATACACTTTACGAAGCTGTTTACCAACAATTCTTAAATCTCTTTGTTCAGCAACTTTATACGCCTCATCTACTAAGCTAGGTAATTTTCCATCAAAGAAAAGTTTTATCTTTTTTTCAAATTCATCTATGTCTTTAGCTTTATAAACGTTTTTTCCATCAACTAACCATTCATCAAAAATAGGGATATCTCTTATTATCGCATCTTTTTTACAAGCGCATGCTTCAATAATCGGAATTCCTTCAGTTTCTTCTAAGGTTGGAAATAAATATAAATCCGCGCCAGTCATTGCCCCTTTAATCACGTCTGGTTCAACGTAACCAGCAAAGGTTAAGTTATCAATTTTAGTTGCAACAGCCTTCCTAACTGGCTTTGTAGATGCTGCTAAAGGACTATAACCAAACCATATAAACTTATATTCTGGCATTCTTTTAGCTAACTTAACAAAGTCTACAATTCCTTTCCTTTCAATATATAATCCAATTCCAAAAATAACCTTATCGGCTTTTTTATAACCATATGTTTTTCTAAACTTTTCTCCTAACTTTTTATCTTGTTTAAAAAATTCAATTTCAATTCCGTTTGAAACGTCGTATATCTTTTTGTTTTCTAAACCTTTGTATCCTTCTAATAACTTTCTTGAATATAAAGTGGGTGTTACTATTACGTTTCCTAAACTATAGCACTTTATCAACCATTTTTTAAACAAGGGAGATATTTGACGACAAAAAATAAAACCATCTTTAAAGTCTTCTTCAGTTGAATGAGCATGGTAAACAACCTTTTTACCGTTTTTTCGCGCCCTTTTTGCTAAAAAATATGACTTTAAAAAATAAGTATTTATGTGTAAAATATCATAATCATCTTTCGGATTTAGTGTATAAGGAATTTTTTCATATTCCAAAGCTTTCATTTGATGCTTTATAGCTTTACCTAAGCCAGACTTACCAACTTGCTTTAATCCCTCTGTGTACAAAAGAATCTTCATAATATCCCTACTTTCCTAATTTTTCTCTTTTAAATACTGAAATTATTTTTGCAACTCTAAATACTATTATATCACTTTTATTAATTGCGTAGCTTTTACCAATTGCTTTTCCACCAATTGTTAAAGCCGCTATCAGAGCAGTTAGTAATAAAGTTACTACGCTCATATTAAAGGCGTTTTCTAAAGCAATAATTTGGGAAATCATAAGTCCCAATGACCCACTAATTATTCCTGCAATATCACCAATTACGTCATTGCAAAATGCTGAAACCTTTTCAGCGTTTGTTATTAAATTAATAGCTGTTTTACTGCCTCTTATTTTCTTTGAAGCCATGGAATTAAAAGGTTTTAAATCAGCTGCAGTTACTGAAACACCAATCATATCAAAAACAACTCCAATAACTACGATTAATAAAATAACGATTATTCCTGACAGAGTATTAAACTTTGGAACAATTACTTCTGATGCCCCTGAAAAAAATAATGATATAAAATATGCTGCTAAAGTTATTTTTATAATCCAAATAAAGTCTATATATTTTCTCGGCTTTTTATCAATTTTTTTTAACTTTTTTTCATATTTTTCATAGGTTTTCTTTAATTTCATTTTATCTCCTAACGTATAATAAAGCAAAAAAAGTTTATCTTAAACCCTTTTTACCGTTTTCTGACATATAAAAATTTATTGTTGTTTGGAATGGATCTTCTTGCTTATCATCCTCAGCAACGTGATTATATTCAGAAACGTTTGTTTCTGAAAACGTAGTGTTATTAAGTTTTTCTTGTTTTTCTAACATTTTATTAAATTCGTTTTTTATCGATATAAGGTTATTTTGACATTCAGTTAAGTAAGTTATTTTTTCGTCTAAAACTTTAACTTCTAATTTTTTTTCTTTATTTAATTTCCCAAAAAGTCCTGGTTTTATAGTTCCTTTATTAATTATAAGCATGCTTATAATTTCTTCTACCTTATCAACATTTTTATCTATGTTGTTGATATTATCATCTAAAACAATCGAAGTTGGCGTAATTATCCCAGCCACACATTTTAAAATATCTTTATTAAAAGATTTAACCTTATGTTGAAGAAGTCTTAAATCCTTGTCAATCACGGTTTTTAGTGCTTCTACGAAGTCTTTTGAGTACTTAGTAGGTTTTGATTTAAGTGTTTCATCTGCAAATGTAGTATCGTCTTTAGACTTACTATCTATATTATGAGTTTCATTATTTGTTTTTTTAGTATCTAAATCTTGAAAAATATCATCAATTTGAGTACTAATATTATCCATAATTTAGCCTCCTATCTTTTATATTACTATTATATGATATCATAAAATAAAAAGATTGTACACAAAAGTACAATCTTATTTATTTTTTATATGGTGGAATCTCTTATAACAAACTTTGCGTCTTAGGTCAAGTTGGATTTCCCACTTTTTCACCTTCTGTTACCATCCGGTCGTTCCCATTTAAGAAAAAGTGTATTTCGTTTCCGAAAATACTACATGATTACCACTTAGTACGCACTGCAATTTTATAAAAGTAACAGTCTAGGAAATTTCTTCATAAGTATAAATCAATTATTAGCACTTTTTTGCAATGATAATTTCAAATAGCGATAGCAAGTTTCTTATGCCTAAGGCCCTTACCTGATCTATTATCCCAGTATCATCACTCAAGGCAAGCTACACTACTCGTAGCGCTAGCCACATAGTAGGTTTAATCTCAATTCGTACAAAGTCAAGCTTTGCACAAGGATGAGTCTCCGCGTATTGATGGGTCAAAGAATCTGTATGCCATTACAGCTAGCCCAGCAAACATCCATCCAGCACTCACCCCAATCTGGGCGAAAGAGGCAAGCACAAGAAGTTTCACAGGTGTGCTCTTTAACGAATTTTTAGGCCCGTCCTCATAAAAGTTATACAAACTAGAATACTGCTCCACCGGTTAATAAATATAACATATTTCTAAATTAAAGTCAAAACACTTAACTCTCTTATTATAAGATTATATGTTTTTAAAGCAAATTAATTTCCTGTTATTCTATTGTTTTTTTCCACTTCTTTTTTACTAAGTGAAACTTTCATATCTCCTCCTGATTTTTATATTTTAACATTATTTAGAATTTATTTAAAATAATAATTAAAAACCACTTTAAACTACTCTTTATTAGACTTTCTTTTGCCTTTTAGGATTATTTTAGCCTTATCTGTTAAAATGTTAGTAGTTAAAATAAGCCAAGTTATTAATATTAAAAGAATTATATATAAAATTATTCCTGCCTTAGCATCTTTTAAAACATAAAATATTGATGTT
>JAVXAN010000025.1:0-12020 GCA_036660495.1 Bacilli bacterium
GGGTTGCCAGTAATGATGAATTATGCACAAATTCAAACTAGACGTTTAGGAATTGAAATTTTAAGAAGTGCCGCAATTGAAAAAGTTAATAAAAAAATCAGAAAAAACGAGTTAGTAATTGTTACTAAAAATAATAATGGTGAAATTGTAAGCGTTGATTTCGATTCGGTTATTGCAAATGAAACATTAGTAATTGTTGCAAAAGCGGTAAGAGAAAAGTTAAAAAAAATTGAAGACGGTCAAGCGTATCCGAGTAAAAATTATATTGATACGGTTGATAAATCAATGGCCAAGCGTGGAATCGTTTACGAAATTCCTTTAGGAATTATATTTGGTAACTCGCTTTTGACAAATGTTGGTCCAAAAATACCGGTAAAAGTTAGCTATTCTGGTAGTATTTCAACCGATATAAAAACAAGGGTGAGTGAGTATGGATTAAACAGTGCCTTAATAGAAGTTTTTGTAAAGGTTGAAATTAATCAAAAAACAATAATTCCGTTTATGACAGAGGAAACGGCTCTTACATCAGAAATACCAATAGTAATGAAAGTAGTTCAAGGCACTATTCCAAGTTACATGCCTGGTAACTATAATCGTAAAACAAACTTCACCGTTTTTATAGAATAATTAAACCTTATATGTTATAATTTATACATAATGTGGAGGTATATAATGGAAAGTATAAAGATTGAAGAAAATGAGTATGAAATTATAAAAAATTATCGAAATGGTTATAAAAAAGATGATTTTATTGCAAGGTACACAGAATATTTTAAAGATTATGATTATATATTTGGAGACTGGGCTTATGGAAAACTTAGGTTAAAGGGATTTTACGATAAAACGAACCATAAGTGCAAACAAATAAATGATATTAATAACCTAGAAAAATATATAAAAGAAAATTGCGCTTTTGATTGTTCATATTTTGTTGCAAAAAGAAAATAAGTATGTTAAAATAAATTGTATAAGAATAAAAAAGAGGTGCTAATGATGGCAAAAGCAAGAGAGAAGTTTGTTATTATTGATGAAAATGGAACTAAAAAAGATGCTGAGTTAGTTTCTTTGTTTAAATTACAAGATAGTGATAGTAAAAAATATATTGTTTATACGTTTAATGAAGTTGATGATAATAGTATGATAAAGTTATATGTATCAATATTTAATGATAATGACGGGGTTTATTCACTAGATAATATAACCGACGATGAAGAGTGGAAAAAAGTTAAGGATGCAATGAGAAAAATTGCTAAAGATGGTCAAGAAGTTTTAAAAGGTGAAGCTAATTAAATTTACAATTAGGAGGGAATTATTATGTATGAAGTGTTTGAACAAAAGTTTAATGAAGTAAAAGCAAAAAGTGCAACTAGTAACAGGAAAGTTATTGTTGGGGATAATTTTGAAAAAGGAATGACTGCATCCCAACCAGAAGCTAAAGTTGTTACTAGACCGGAAGCTGTAAAAGCACTTGATTTAGATTTGATTACTCCTGATGTTAAAATTGTAAATGAAGAAAAGCCAATTGTAAATATGCCTGCTTCAGCAACACCAATTCCAGAAATGCCAGTTGTAGGGGCAACGATTCCGGAGATGCCAGTTACGGAAACACCAGTTCCCGCTATGGCAATTCCAGAACCAATTGTGGTACCAGAAACAGCTGTACCATCAGTTGATTTTTCTCAGAATAACGCTTTTATTCAACCTCAGTACACTCCTGATCAAAACTTCACAACAATAAATTCAGCCCCAGAAATTTCACCAGCTAATAATATGCAAATATCACAAGGTTTTCCTTTACCAAACATGTTTCCTACTTCAGCCTATGAAAATCAGCAAGTTGAGTCATCACTTGACCCTGAAACTCAAAGGTTAACTGAATCAATTAATTCTGGTGTTAGTTCGCTAGTTACACATATTCAAGGGGAATATGAAGATAAATTAAAAGATCAAGAATCTTTGCTTAATAAAACAATTGCTGAAAAAGATTCTAAGATAGTAGAATTAACTGGAGCTTTAGAAAGAGCAAACGCTCAACTTACCGAAATGAGAAACATAAATAATGCAGTAAGACAATTTTTAGGTGGTTCACTTCCTAATGTTGATGTTAATACTGGTGGAATGAATAGAGCAGTTTAATAAAGTTAATAATAAGATATGTATAACACGTATCTTTTTTTTATAAAAAATTACAAAAATTACCACAAAAAAAATGTATGAAATTGTCAAAAATTCACAATCTATTAATGTATAGGAGGTGAAACACATGAAAAACAATAGTAAATTAGTAGTTCCAGGAGCAAAACAAGCTATTGAACAAATGAAATACGAAATCGCTAATGAATTTGGTGTTACTTTAGGTGCTGATGCTACTGCAAGAGCTAACGGAACCGTTGGTGGAGAAATCACAAAACGTTTAGTTAAAATGGGTCAATCACAATTAGGTGGATCATATAACATACAAAAATAAGTTTTTATATAAACGTAAGGTAGCTTTTGCTACCTTTTTTTGTTTAATTAATTTCAATTTTGTTGTATAATTGTTATTAGGAGTGTGATTATGAAAATATTATCAATAAACGCTGGAAGTTCATCCTTGAAATTTCAGTTATACGAAATGCCAGAAGAAAAGGTTTTAATATCTGGATTAATGGAAAGAATCGGTATGGAAAAAAGTTTTTACACTATTAAAATAAATGGTGAAAAAATAAAAAAAGAAGTAGAATTAAAAAGTCATGCAGAAGCATTTAAAGCTTTAGTTAAAGAATTAGAAGTGAATAATGTAGTTAAGTCATTATCTGAAATAAAAGGAATTGGACATAGGGTTGTACAAGGTGGAGATTATTTTGATAAATCCGTAATAATTAATGAAGATGTATTAAATAAAATAGATGAATTATCATCATTAGCACCTCTTCATAATCCTGCTGCAATAGTTGGAATAAAAGCAGCATCAGAAGTGTTTAATAATGCTATACAAACAGTTGTGTTTGATACAGCGTTTCATCAAACTATGAAAGAAGAAAATTATTTATACGCACTACCTTATACTTGGTATACTGAATATAAAGTAAGAAGGTATGGAGCTCATGGTACTAGCCATAAATATGTTGCAAATAGGATGAATGAGATCCTTGGAACAATAAACACCAAGTTAATTACTTGTCATATTGGTAATGGTGGCAGTATAAGTGCTGTTGTTAATGGGAAATGTGTTAATACTTCAATGGGATTAACACCAAATGCAGGATTAATAATGGGAACAAGGTGTGGTGATATTGATGCTAGCATAATTCCATATATTATGGAAAAAACGGGTATGACTACTAAAGAAGTTGATAATGCTATTAATAAACAAAGTGGATTACTTGCAATAAGTAAAAAAAGTAGTGATTCAAGAGATATTGAAAATGGAATTAAAGATGGCGATAAAAACTGTGCTTTAGCGCAAAAAATGTTTGTAAAAAGAGTAGTGGATTATATTGCTAAGTATTATGTTGAAATGAATGGCTGCGATGCTATTGTGTTTACGGCAGGAATTGGAGAAAATTCAATAGTAACTAGATGTGAAATTATTAATTCACTTGGATCTTTAGGAATAAAACTAGACAAAGAAGCTAATAACACCAGAGGGAAAGAAGCTTTAATAAGTAGTAAGGAATCTTTAGTTAAATGTTATGTAATTCCAACTGATGAAGAATTAATGATAGCAAGAGATACTTTAGAATTAATAAAATAGGTAAAATGATGGAAAAGAAAATACTTGGTCTTATAAAAAAATATAAAAAAATAATTATTGCAAGGCATGTTGGTGGTGATCCTGATGCGTTAGGTTCTACTTTCGCCTTAAAAGAAATAATTTTGAAAAATTTCCCAAATAAAGAAGTATATGTTGTTGGTGCGTCAATAGCTAGGTTTAAAATGTTTGGACATCATGATAAAATAACTGATGATACGTGTGTGAATTCATTGCTTATTACTCTTGATATTCCAGACGTAAGAAGAATCGATGGAATAGATATAAATAAGTTTAAAGATATTGTTAAAATAGATCATCATCCAGAAATTGATAAGTTTTCAGACGTAAAGTTAATTGATGAAACCGCATCTAGTGCTTCTGAGATTGTTGCAAGATGGTGTTATAAATGTAATTTGAAAATGCCAAAAGCTGCAGCTGAAAATATTTTTATGGGGATAGTGGCAGATACAAATAGATTCTTATTTCAAGGAACAACGTCAAGTACTTATAAGTTGGTTGGTAGGTTAATTGATGAAACTAAAATTAATACTAGTGAATTATATGGTCAATTGTATAGTAAGCCAATGTCTGAGGTAAGACTAGAAGGTTATATTTCTCAGAATATGATAGTAACTAAAAACAAGGTTGGTTACATAAAAATATTAGATAGCACATTAAAAGAGTTTAAGGTTGATTCGGCTAGTGTTGGAAGCATTATGAATGATTATAATTATATTGATGAATTATTATGCTGGGTAATATTTACAGAGGATTTAAAAATGGAAGTTATTAGAACTTCAGCTAGATCAAGAGGCCCAATTATAAATAAGATGTTTGAACAGTATAATGGTGGTGGTCATATTTATGCTTGTGGTGCAAAACTAAAATCTTTTAATGAGGCAGATGAAATAGTTGATAAGTTGAACGATTTATGCGAAGAATACTTAAATGAAGAAGAGAATTAATACTTCTTTTTTTTGATAAATTTGATTTTTTCCGTTCTTTTTGTTATAATTCATGTCGTAGGTGATTTTTAATGAAAATTAATGACGCAGAAATAACGATAAGCGCTGTAAGAAGAAGCCAGTATCCGGAAGGAAATAGGCCAGAATTTTTACTTATTGGAAGAAGTAATGTTGGTAAAAGTAGTTTTATAAATAGTATTATTGAAAGAAAAAATTTTGCAAGAATATCTTCTAAACCAGGTAAAACTCAAACAATAAATTTTTTTAAGATAAATGATGATTTTTTCTTTGTAGATGTTCCTGGATATGGATATGCAAGCGTTAGTAAAGACAGACAAAAAAAGTTTGGATTAATGATTGAAGAATATTTATCAGGAAGAGAGAATTTAAAACAAGTTTTTATGTTAGTAGATTTTAGACATAAGCCAACTGAAGATGATTTGCTTATGTATAATTTTTTAAAATTTCATGGGCTTAAAGTAACGCTTATTGCAACAAAAGTAGATAAAATCGGAATAACTCAAAGAGAAAAATATAAAAAACAGATAACAAATGCAATTGATTTAGCAATAGGTGATGAATTAGTATTATTTTCATCGCGTACTAAACTTGGAAAAAAGGAAGTACAAGCTATGATAGAAAAGGAAGTTTATGGTCAAAGCACCATATAAACTTCTTTTTTTAACATTTTTATGTTATAATTTATTAACGAATTAGAGGTGAGTCAAATGAAAATACCAACAATTGCATTAGTAGGAAGTCCAAACGTAGGAAAGTCTACGTTATTTAACCGTTTAGTAGGTAAAAAACAAGCTATCATAGAAGATACCCCAGGGGTAACAAGAGACCGTATTTATGGTACGGGTACTTATTTTGATTATAAGTTTAACGTTATTGATACTGGTGGTATAAATTTAGATGATGATAGGTTTAATAAAGAAATAAGAATGCAAGCAGAGTTGGCAATTAATGAGGCAGATATTGTTGTCTTTGTTGTAGATGGAAAAGAAGGCATAACTAATAGTGATTCAGTTGTTAAAGAAATTTTAAGAAAAAGTAATAAAAAAGTTGTTGTGGCTGTTAATAAAATTGATAATAAGGTTGCTAAAGATAATATGTATGATTTTTACGAATTGGGGTTTGATAATTATATCCCCATTAGCGGAGCTCATAACATTGGAATTGGTGATTTACTTGATGTTGTAACTGATGATTTTAGTAAATATGATCAAGAAGAATATTCTAGTGACGTAGTTAAATTTTGCGTAATTGGAAGACCAAACGTAGGTAAGAGTAGTTTAGTAAATGCTTTGCTAAATGAAGAGCGAGTAATTGTAAGTGATATTGCAGGTACAACTAGAGATACGGTTGATACGGAGTTTGTATATGGAAAAAATAAATACGTAGTAATAGATACTGCAGGCATGAGAAAAAGAGGAAAAGTATACGAATCAATCGAAAAATACAGTCTTTTAAGAGCTATGAAGGCAATTGATCGAAGTGATGTTTGCCTAGTTATAATAAATGCTGAAGAAGGTATCATAGAGCATGATAAGCATATCGCTAGTTATGCTCTTGAAGCAGGAAGAGCTCTTGTTTTAGTTGTTAATAAATGGGATACTGTAAATGATAAAGATAGGAACATAAAAGAATATACAAAGTTAATTAGAGCTGAATTTCAGTTTTTAAGTTATGTTCCAATTGTCTTTTTATCAGCTAAAACTAAAAAGCGTCTCCATACGTTAATGCCAGAAGTAACAAAAGTTTTTGATAATAGTCATCGACAAGTAAAAACTAGTTTGTTAAATGATGTTATTACCGATGCAGTTTCACTTAACGCACCACCATCATATAAAGGAAAGCGTTTAAAAATATATTTTACATCACAAACAGCAACGGCTCCTCCAAAGTTCACTTTTCATGTAAATAATAAGGGACTTATTCATTTTTCATACGAAAGATATATAGAAAACAAAATAAGAGAAAATTTTGATTTTGAGGGGACTCCAATTGTGTTTCAATTTAAAAATAGAAACGAAGAATAAAAAAAGGACTTATTTCATTTATAAGTTCTTTTTTATTTTATCTAATATTTCTTTGGCAATTTTAAGGGTTTTATCATCAATGTCTTTAAGCGGATTATATTCAACTAAGTCAAATGACTTTATTTTACTATCATATAAATAATCCACCATTTTTAATGCATCAGCTTTACTTATTCCATTAACTTCAGCAATTGAAACTCCTGGTGCATCAAATGGATCAATCATGTCTATGTCGTAGCTAACGTGAATCCCGTTGGTGTTTTTACCAGCAATTTCGATAGCAAGTTTTACAACCGTTTCTACACCTTTTGTAATAACGTCATTAGTAGTAAAAATAGTAACTCCAGCATCAGTTAAGTTTCCTATTTCCCATTTATCAATACTTCTAGCCCCGATGATAACCACGTTCTTAGGATTAACGAAGCCTTTTGCAAACTCTCGTAACTCTTGATTTTCATATCCGGAAATAGTTGCTAAAGGAAGTCCGTGAATATTACCTGACCTTGTTGTTTTAAAAGTATTAAAGTCACCATGAGAATCAAACCAAATAACGCCAACACCATTATAATAATCATTAACAGCAAGGGCACTACCAATTGATAGGCTATGGTCTCCACCAATAATAATTGGCATTTTATTGTTTTTTAAAACACTAGTAACACAGTTATACAAATTAATGTTAAAAGCATTAATAGCTTTTTCGTTTTTTCTAAGGTTATTAGAATTTTTTTCTTTTATTATTTTATCTTTTTCAATTGAAAGCTCGTTACCATTGCTATGTATTTTATCAGGGCCTAAATTAGCACCATCAATATGGACACCAAGGTCCGTTTTTGCTTTTATTATTACTTTATTTTTCATGTTTTATCTCCATATCTATCATAACCCAAAAACATTATTTTTTCAATAAAACACTACCATTTTGTATAATATTGGGCTATAATAAATAATAAGTGGAGGAAGTAATGAAAAAACTAAGTGAATTATATAACGTAAATAGTGACGTTGAAATAAAAGGCATTAAAATAAATTCTAAAGAAGTTGAAATAGGTGATTTATTTATATGTACTAAAGGTGTTACGGCAGATAGGCATGATTTTATTGATATGGCTATTGAAAACGGAGCATCTGCTATAGTAGTTGGTAAGGATGGAATAAAAGCAAATGTTCCAATAATTAGAGTACCAGATCCAAACAAAGAATTACCACTTCTATGTGCTAGATTTTATGATCACCCTGAGGATAAACTTAAGATAATTGGAGTAACTGGAACAGATGGAAAGACCTCGGTATCAACAATTATTCAAACTTTACTTGGTAAAAACACTTGTGGATACATTGGAACAAACGGAAGAAGTTGTGCAGCTTTTGACCGAGAAACTAGTAATACTACTCCAGATTCCGATAAGCTTTATGAATACTTTGACGAGTTTGTTAAGCAAGGATGCAATGCGGTTGCTACTGAGGCGTCTAGTGAAGCGTTTTTTAGAGGAAGAATTGAAACTATTTCATATGATGTTTCAGTAATAACTAACGTAACTAGTGAACATTTAAATATTCACGGTAGTTTTGAAAATTATTTAGATTGTAAATGTCAATTATTTAGACAAACTAAGAAAAGCGGATTTTCTGTTTTAAATAAAGATGATAAATATTATGATCATATTAAACAGTTTTGTCAGGGTAAAGTATTAACATACGGCATTGATAAGGATAATGATTTACAAATAGTTTCTTTTAAGTCATTACCAGATCATACTGAAGTAATATATAAATATGGAAAAGAAAAAATCAATATTTATAGTCCACTATTAGGGGACTTTAACGTGTATAATTTAGCGGCTGCAATGTTAGTTGCTTTAGAAATGGGTATATCAGTAGAAATAATCAAAAAAAGGTTGCCAAGTGTTATAATACCAGGAAGAATGGAAATGTTAAAAACAAATAATAACTATTATGTAATGGTAGATTATGCTCATACTCCAAATGGTATTAAACAATTACTTAAATTTGTTCATACTCTTAATATAAATCGTTCAATAGTAGTTCAAGGTGTAGCAGGTGAAAGAGATTATTTAAAAAGGCCTATTATGGGTAAGACGTTAGTTAATAATGCTTCATACGTTATTTTTACGTATGAGGATCCTAGAAGTGAAAATCCTATTGATATTATAAATATGATGATAAAAGATATAAAAGATGATCATGATAATTATGAGATAATTGTTGATAGACATGATGCTATTAAAAAAGCTGTTAATATGGCTAAAGAAAAAGACATTGTTTTAATTTTAGGTAAAGGAAACGAAACTTATCAAAAGTTAAAGAATGAAGTTATCTATTTTAATGATATTGAGGAAGCATATAAAGCTATTGAAGCAAAAAACGAAAAAAGTAATAATAATTAGGCGCTAAATCTGGCTGTTAACATATATTATATTAAGGGTGATTTAATATGAGTTTGTCAGATGGTTTTTTAAATAAAGTTGAAAAAAAAACTAACGTAAGTAAAGATACTATTATGCAATTAGCTTCTAGATTGAAAGAAGGAAGCTTAAAAGATGAAAAAACGATAAGAGGAGTTATTGAAGAACTTTCTAATATAACCGGAAGAAATGTTTCAAAGGAGCAATCCGATAAAATTGTAAGTGCGGTTATAGGAGATAAAATACCAGATAATATTGAAAATATGTTAGAATAACTTTTAAAAGATAATGAAAAAAACAAAATAAGAAACTTATTTTGTTTTTTTCATATTATTTTTATGATTACATACAATTAATTGAAAGTAAATGAAAGTAGGGATTATATGGACAAAGAGAAAATAATAAAAGATATATCTAAAAGAACGGGTGGAGATATATATTTAGGAGTAGTTGGAGCAGTTAGAACGGGTAAATCAACGTTTATTAAAAAGTGCATTGAGAATTTAGTTGTTCCAAACATTCAAGATGATTATGAAAGAAAAAGATGCTTAGATGAAATTCCTCAAACAGCTCAAGGTAAGACAATTATGACAATTGAGCCAAAGTTTGTTCCTTCAACAGCAGCAACGCTGAAGATAGAAGACTTTACAGCTAGCATAAGACTAATTGATTGTGTTGGATACGTAATAGATGCTGCAAAGGGTTATGAGGATGAAAACGGGCCTAGAATGGTTAGAACACCATGGTATGATGAAGAAATACCATTTGTTGAAGCAGCAGAAATAGGAACAGAAAAAGTAATAAGAGACCATTCTACTATAGGCATTGTTGTTACAACTGATGGTAGTATTGGAGAAATACCAAGAGAAGGGTATGTAGATGCTGAAAATCAAGTAATTAATGAGTTAAAAGAAATTGGAAAGCCATTTATAGTTATTTTAAACTCAGTACATCCAGGACACCCTGATACCGAAAAATTAGCTGAGTCGTTAAGAAAAGAGCATAATGTTCCAGTTGTCTCAACTAGTGTTGAGACAATGGGTGAAAAAGAAATATATAATATTTTAAGAGAAGCATTATTTGAATTTCCAGTTTTAAGCGTAAAAGTAAATATGCCTGAATGGATTGCATGCTTATCTCACAATCACCCATTAAAGAAAGAATACATAGAAAAAATAAGAGAAAGCATTATTGATGTTGATAAGGTAAGAGATGTTGATACTATAATTGGTCATTTTCAAAATAATGAGCATGTTTCTAAAGCTTATTTATCTGAGGTTAATACCGCAGAAGGAGAAGTAACTATTACTTTAGATGCACCTGATGGTCTATATAATGAGGTTTTAAACAAAATAATTGGAACAGATATTAATTCAAAGTCTAAATTATTATCTTTATTTCAAGAATTAAATGAAACAAGAGAAGAATTTAGTCAGTTTAAAGATTCATTAAAAATGGTTAAAGCAACTGGATATGGAACTTCTTATCCAACTTTAAAAGACATGAAATTAGCAACTCCAGAAATAATAAAGCAAGGAAGTAGGTATGGAGTTAGGCTAAAAGCTGTAGCTCCGTCTATTCATATGATTAGGGTAGACGTTGAGTCAACGTTTGAACCAATTATTGGTTCAGAAATGCAAAGTAAGGAACTAATTGATTCATTAATGAAAAACTACGATTCAGATCCATCAAGTGTATGGAAAAGCGAGATTTTTGGAAGAAGTTTAGACGTAATTGTTCAAGAAGGAATTCAAGCAAAATTATCGATAATGCCAGATAACATTCGAAGCAAACTACAAACAACACTTACTAAAGTTGTAAATAGGGGTTCTAACAATATGATAGCTATAGTAATATAGCTTTTTTCTTGACTTATTAATAATATGTGGTAGTATATTTGTATTAAAAAGGAGTGATTACAATGTCAAGTAAGAGATTTCCAATTATTGTCAAAAAATTAGTAGATGGTAAATTACAAGAGGAATTTGTTTATTTAAGGGTAGAAGAAACATCAGAAGTTAGAGATAAAATAAAAAGGGAAAATTATATTAACAAGTACTGTAATATTAACTTAAGTGAGTTTGCTAAGGGATTATGTTTTACTTGTAAAAATGCAAGTCCGGAAAAATGCGAAAAAATAGAAGATTTATCAAAAAAAATAATAACAGATTATTCTTTTATAAAAGACGGTTTTCAAATTCAAGATCCATATTATAGTGATTTAGATGAAGACGGCGAAATAGAAAACGATTATGAAGTGGCATGCCGCCATAACAGTTTAAAAATAGTGAAATTTAAAGTAAATGGTTGTAATAATTATAAATCAGATAGGGGTAAAAATGGCTGCAAAAGAAAATAAAAATCAAATTTGGGACTTATTTTTAGTTGATGAGGGAAATTATAGTAAAAAAGATGAAATAGCAATTAATCTTAATTTACCAGAAATAACAAATTTAAAAAGACAAATAATTAGAAATTTAGGATTTAATATAAATTCACATTTATGTGGTAGTTGTAAAAATTCATTAATTTGTCCAAAAGTTGCTGATTTAGAAAAACATCTTTTAAGAGATAATGCTTATCCTTTTATTATTACTGGATTTCAAGTGGTTGAACAATCATATTTGGATTACTATGTTGACTCAGAAGTTGATGATTTGGAATACAATGGGTTTTCAAAAGAAAATAGAGATAAAATGGCGTGTATGCTTGTTCTAAAATGTCAAAAATACCAGTTAGATAAAATGGGTAATAGAAAGTAATAAAAAACGAATTAGGCAAAAGCCTATAATCGTTTTTTTTGTACCTTGAAAACAAACAAATTATATATTATAATAAGAAAGATAGG
>JAVXAN010000026.1:0-11448 GCA_036660495.1 Bacilli bacterium
ATCATCATACCTAAATACCGATAATTTACCATTAGTTTCTAAAAGAGCATATTCTACTTCTTCAATCGATCTAGCATCTTTTTCTCGTAACTGTAAAAGTAAATCGTCTAATGAGTACCGCTGCTCTACCATGTTTTTAAAATTAATAATACCTTTTTTAATAATCATGGTTGGCTTTCCATCAATCATTCTCCTAAATTTACTACTTTTTATTGAAACTTTAGAAATTATTATTTGTAATACTACTAAAATAATAATTGGAAGTGTATGAATAATTAGGTTAGTATTATGTTCTATTCCCATTGCAACTAGTTCAGCAATTAAAATAAATACAACTAAATCAAACGTCCCTAATTGTCCTACTTCTCTTTTGCCCATTAGTCTAAATATAACTGCCACCATTATATAAAAAAATAAAGTTTTAATAATTATTGTAAAAATCTCCATTTTATCACCATTGTTATTATGGTTATTCATATTTTTAATATACAATAATATATTTAATTAGAGGTGATTATTATAAAAAAATACTTTATATCAATTTCTTTAACAATCATATCAATTTTAATTACAACTTTATTTATTAGCATATTTTATTATTTTAATTTATTAAATAATAAAACTACAACCATTTTATTATATTTGTTTAGTAGCGTTTCAATATTTATTGGAGCGTTGTATTTAGGCAAGAACACAAATAATAAAGGATACTTATCTGGCATTAAATTATTTTTGATAATATTTACAATTATGTTTTTCTTATCATTGATTTTTAAAATTAATTACAGTATTCAAACATTGATATATTACTTTATATTATTAACATTTAGCACTTTGGGTTCCACAATTGGAATAAACTATAAAAAAGAAGCAACCGACTAGCGGCTGCTTTTATAGTTTTCTAAGAAACTTTTTTTATACTCTTCAAACTTGTCTTCTTTAATAGCTTTTCTTATTTCTTCAGTAAGCCTAATTAAAAACCTAATGTTATGAATAGAAAGGAGCCTTCCTCCTAAAACTTCACCAGCTATTAATAAATGTCTTACATATGCTTTAGTAAAATTTTTACACGTATAACAATCACAATTTTCCTCAACCGCTGAAAAACACATTTTATATTTAGCGTTCTTAAGGTTTATTTTACCAGTTCTAGTAAATGCGTTTCCATGTCTTGCTAACCTCGTTGGGAGAACGCAATCAAACATATCGATACCTCTTGATACACCCTCAATAATATCAACAGGATCTCCCACTCCCATTAAATACCTTGGTTTGTTTTCAGGTAAATATTTAGTAGCATAACTTATCATATTATACATAATGTCTTTTGGCTCTCCAACACTTGTCCCACCAACTGAATAACCATCAAAACCCATTTCAACAGTCTTTAATGCACTTTCTTTTCTAAGATCTTCATATTCGCCACCTTGAACAATTCCAAATAAAGACTGGTTCTCATTATTAAAGACCTCTTTACCTCTTTTTGCCCATCGAAGTGTTCTTCGCATGCTGTTTTCAATATAGTTTCTTGCTGCTGGGTATGGAGCACATTCATCAAAACTCATCGCAATGTCAGAGCTAAGCTTGTTTTGAATTTCAATTGATTTTTCTGGAGTTAAAAATAGCTTAGAGCCATCAATATGACTTTTAAACCATACTCCTTCTTCCGTTATGTCCTTAGGCTTAGCCAAAGAAAACACTTGAAACCCACCAGAATCAGTAAGCGTTGGCCCATCATAATTCATAAACTTGTTAAGTCCTCCAGCCGCATTAATAACTTCTTCACCAGGCCTTAACCATAAATGATATGTATTTGATAAAACAACCGCACTGCCTACTTCTTTTAACTCCTCTGGCGTTAAGGTTTTAACATTTGCAAGCGTACCTACCGGCATAAACATTGGTGTATCAAAAGTTCCATGGTTAGTTTTTAGTTTACCTAACCTTACTTTTTTATTATTCTTATTATTTTTAATTAATTCATAAGATATTTTACTCACTTCTTCACCTTTTTAAAATTCAACTGCTTTTGTTGTCTTTCTAAAAGAGCAGTAACTGCATTAAGCTTATTAATTTCAAGCAATAATTCTTCATCAATATTGCAAGTTAATAATGCTTCTACTACCGATAAATTAATTTTTATAACTTTATCTATTTCATTGGCATCAAGATAATTCACACCTGTTTCATCTCTTAATTTTAATAATTTTTTTCTATCTCCTATCATAAAACCTCCTATTTAATAAACATGCAATCACCAAATGAGAAAAAGCGATATTTTTCATCAACAGCATGCTTATAAGCATTTAATATATTTTCTTTACCTGCTAAAGCGCTTATTAACATTATTAATGTTGACTTTGGTAAATGAAAGTTAGTTAATAACGCGTCTATACCATTAAAGTTATAACCAGGATAAATGAATATGTTAGTAAAACCACTTTCTTTTTTAAATAAACCATTTGAATCAACAATTGATTCTAAAGTCCTAGTTGTGGTCGTTCCAACTGCAATAATTCTTTTTTTATTACTTCTTGTTTCATTAAGTAAATTTGCTACTTCTTCCGTCATTTCATAGTATTCTTCATGCATAACATGCTTAGTAACATCTGCCACTGATACTGGACGAAAAGTTCCTAAACCAACGTGTAAAGTAATAAAAACAACGTTTACTCCTTTGTTTTTTATTTTTTCTAAATATTCATTAGTAAAATGTAACCCTGCCGTAGGTGCTGCCGCACTACCAACGGTTTTTGCATAAACCGTTTGATAACGATTTTGATCATCTAATTTTTTATATATATAAGGAGGAAGTGGCATTTCTCCTAATTCATCAAGAATCTCAAAAAAAATCCCACGGTATATAAATTTAAACTCCCTAAGTCCATTATCTGCACACTTTACGCATACTGCTTTTAGTTTGTCTGAAAAAGCAATAATTGTTCCTTCTTTAATCCTTTTAGCGGGTTTAGAAAGGCATTCCCAAGTATCAAAGCCTAATTCTCTTAACATTAAAACTTCAATAACTGCTCCAGTTTCATTCTTAGTTCCAATTAATCTTGCCGGAAGAACTTTAGTATTATTAAGCACAAGCGTATCACCTTTTTCTAAATAATTAATAAAATCAGTAAAACCCTTATCCTCATACTTACCAGTGCTTTTATCAAGGACTAACATTCTTGATTTAGTTCGGTCCTTAAGCGGTGTTTGAGCGATTAATTCTTCTGGTAATTCATAATTAAAATCATCAGTTTTCATGATTAATTTCTCCCTTCAAATAAGACAATAGTATATCATAAAAGTAGGTTTTTGTCACTCTTGTTTTTCACTATCAATATTTAAATGCAAATAAGCTTTTTTAGTTACTACCCTTCCCCTTGGAGTCCTTTTTAAATAGCCAATTTGTAATAAATAAGGTTCACAAACATCTTCAATGGTAGATACTTCTTCACCAATAGAAGCAGCAACAGCCTCAACCCCAACTGGCCCCCCATTAAATTTATATATTATTGTTTTTAAAAGTTCATAGTCAACTTCGTCTAGTCCTAATTTATCTACTTTTAGAGAATCCAAAGCTGAAGTAGTAATTTCAACATCTATTTTACCGTTACCTTTTACTAAAGCAAAATCACTAACCCTTTTAAGTAACCGATTAGCAATACGAGGTGTTCTTCTACACCTATTTGAAAGTTCTTTAGCAGCATCATTTGTTATTTCTAAATTAAGTACCCTACTGCTTCTTTTTATTATTTGGTTAATCTCTTCTTCAGTATAATAATTAAGCTTAGAAACAATTCCAAAACGGTCTCTAAGTGGTGATGATAAATCTCCAGCTCTTGTTGTTGCTCCTATTAAAGTAAACTTTGGTAAATCTATTTTTAAACTACGGTTACTACCATCAGATCCAACAATTAAATCTAACGTAAAATCTTCCATTGCAGAATATAAAATTTCTTCAACAAACCTTGGCATTCTATGAATCTCATCAATAAACAGCACATCATTTTCTTCCAAAGAAGATAAAATTGCTGCTAAATCACCACTTTTTTCAATCGTTGGTCCAGAAGCTGTTTTTATATTCACCCCAAGTTCATTAGCTATAACATATGATAACGTCGTTTTACCAAGTCCTGGTGGGCCATATAAAAGAACGTGATCAAGAACGTCTTTCCTTATTTTTGAAGCTTCTATAAACACTCTAAGATTTTCTTTAATATCTTTTTGTCCTATGTATTCATTAAGTGTTTGTGGTCTTATTGAAGATTCAAAATTATCTTCTTTTAACTTACTTGAAGTAATTATTCTTTCATCCATGTTAACTCCTTATTTTATCATTAATTTCAAAGCTTCTTTTACTTGAACCTCAAGGGGTTTTGATACGTCTATTTTTTCAACAACCCTTTTTATATCAGCTGGCTTATATCCTAGCGATTTTAATGTTTCTATTAAATCACTGTTTGATGAAGAGTTTATTTTACCGTTTTCAACTAACTTACCCTTTAAATCAAGGATTATTTGTCTAGCCACTTTGTCTCCTACCTTAGGAAATTTCTTTAAATAATTAACATCACCAGTTTCAATTGCCATATTTATTTCATCTTTTGACGTTGCTGCTAAAATAGGAAGAGCCATCTTAGGGCCTAAACCTTTTACGCTTATAAGTTTTAAAAACAATTTTTTATCTGCTAAAGACTTAAAACCATACAAAGTGTTTTCTTCTTCTCTAACGTGTTGATATAAAAATATACATGTATCCATTTTTTCTATGTAAGAATATGGATTTGGCACATAAATCATATAACCAATACCATTGTTTTCTAAAACTATACTATTTACATCAATGATTTCTACCTTACCTTTTATATATGAATACATTTATATCACTCCTTATATATTTTCTATTTTAACACGAACAATTGTTTTTGTAAACATCCCTAATATTAATATTATCTATTAGCTAAATAAACACGCTAAATATCCGCATAAAATTATTTTACGTTTTTAACTAAATTATATATTTCATTATTTATTTCTTTTATTTCGCGCATTTCATTTTGATTATTACAAACAACTTTATCCCACCCTAAATAATCTGCAACAAAAATAGCGTTATCATAAACTTTTTTCATAAACACTTCATTGTTTTCGTGAATATCATTATCAACACCATCATTACTTATTCGTAAGCTTCGCATTTTTGTAACTAAATCAAATGGTGCATATAAAAAAACAACTTTATCAGGCTTTTTAATGCCTATTTTTTTATATTCAAAATCAATCACATAATCAATAAATTTTTTCTTTTCTTCATCAGTTTCAATTAACGCTGATTGATATATTAAACTAGAAGTAGTATACCTATCCAATAAAATAATAGAACCACTCTCATAAGCTTTTTTTAATTTTTTCTGCCAAGTTATCCCACGGTCGTTAGCATATAAACTATTTATAAAATATGGTGATAAAGACTCAGGTAATCCATATTCACCCTTTAAATACTGTTCAACAGGCACCCCCTGATAGGTACCATATGATGGAAAATGATGCGTTATAACTGTTTGACCATCTTCTATTAATTTTTTAGATAACATTTCATATTGCGTTGTTTTACCAATTCCATCACAAGCACCTTCTATAACTATTAATTTACCTTTTTTCATTAATAATCCTCCATTTATGTTTCTATTTTACATTGTATCAAATTGATCATAAAAGGTCTATAATAAAAAACGTTGTCATGTATAAAAACAACGTTTTTTATTATTTCAAAATTAATGTTGGTGATGTTGCAATTTTATCAATATTTAAACCATATCCTTCGTCTAGAGACATTTCCCTTAAAGGAATATTCAATTTAGCTTTTTTCATAGCAGTAGAAATTAAAATAATATAATTATATTTAATAATCAATTTTTCTAATTTTAACCTGTTTAACGTTTTTGTACTATTTGTTATCTCTTTAATATAATTTATCAGCCTAATATCAACTGATTTAAATTTATCACTTGTGATTATATTTTCTGCTACAAATTCATTACCATAATGATTAGTAATTCTACGTGCATTAATACTACTATCAATTGAAAAATCAACAAGTTCTGATGAGGGATAATATTCATCTTCATCATTATATAAGTCTGTTAATCCATAAACGGCTAAAGATATTCCACTATTTCCATTAATGTGTGAATCAATGTCATCCATTAAAGCTAAAGAAGCATCAGAATATGATGTTATTTTATTTTTATTTAATTCTTGCATTGATAAAATACCATGCTCAAGTACCGATGGAACAAGTTTATAGCTAGTATTATGATGAAATTTAGCGTTATTAACAGTTATTGATTTTCCCATAAAATCACTTAAATTATCGCTAATGTATTCTAATACATGTTTTTCTTCTAATAAAGTCTTAATTTTCATAATTATTCCCCCTGGGTTTTATTGATTGATTTTTATGAATTCAACATGATGCAATCACTAAATTCGTCTATTTTAGCACATAATCTTCATATTTGCAAATATATATAATAGCTGATTGTGTATAATGGTTTGAAGATGGTATACAAAAAGGAAAAAATTGAAAGGATGAAAGATTGAAAACCATTAACCTTTTAACAAATAAAAATTATTTCAAACAAAATATCTCATAATTATAAATTAAAAGAAATAGCGGAAACATAGGATTTGATCCGACAAGCATTTCAAAAGAAGTAAAAAGATTATCATGTTTGTGATAATCTAATTGATAAATTATAATTTATATAGTTTTTCTTAGTTTCAACTCATACTCTATAAAATTTAATTTTTTATAAATATCTTTAGCTATTGTGTTTTTCTTCATAACATTAATATCTATATTTTTAACATTTAGTTTTTTACATCTATTTATCGCCTCATTTAATAGACTATTTGCTATTTCCTGATTTCGATATTCTTCTAAAACATATAATCCATCTAACAAACAAGTGGTTTTATTTGTTTTTCGAATTAATATATAACCAACTATTTCTTTTTTTAAATAGTATGCTAGTAATATAATATTTTCATCATTTAACATTGTATTAAAATAGTTTGTAATTATTATATCTTCATCTATTGAATCATCATATTTTCTTTCATCTAATATTAATTTGGTCAATAACTCATCACATTTATTTGCATCAACTATATTTTTAACTTTTTCAATCATAATACTACTTCCTCTCAATTTACTATTTGCTCTTTAGATAATTATACCATATTATTAGAAATTTTTTATTATTTAATATCTTGTAAGATTTACTAATTATTTTAAAGACAAAAGTAGCGATAGACTTTTATTAATAAAGGCTTGTTTCTAATCATCATTATTTTGCTTGGATATTTGCCTTACTAAATTATGATTTAAAGGGGTATCAAAAAAGTTATCCCTTTGCATGCATCATTATTAGCTCTGCAAATAGCATAGTATGTTACGCTTTTGTCAAAAGAAAACACTAAACATAAACTTAGTATTTATATTATTCTCAAACTATCAAAGTTTGAGTTTTCTATCAATCTGGTGCCTTAGGTAAGGTCGTTTGGAAATTTTTATAAGGTTAATTTCTATAATTAATATATCATATTTTTAATTATAAACTTTTAAAACCTATTATATTATGTTATACTATATATAAATATTGGAGATGAAAATATGGAAGAAGAAATAAAAAAATTGATAATTGAAATTATTAATGATCTGAATTATGATTTGAGTGATTTAGAACTTCAAAAATATTTATATGAAAAAGGAGCAAAGGCCTTTAATAAAATTAATTCTGGAAATTACTCTTTAGATGAAATAAGAACATTCCTTGTTAGTAATGTTCCAATAATGATGAAGGAATACGAGAGATTAAAACAATCAATAGCAAAAAAAAGCTTAGCTGAAACTAATTTTGGTGTAAGTATTAATTATCAATTAGTTGAACTATTTAAAATATTAAATTCAACTTTATCATCAGATGAATTTATTACTATGAAAACTGAATATTTAAAATCACAGCCTGTGATATTCCCTGGAATTTTAGAATGTACCCATGATGAAATAAAAAACATTTATAATAATATTATAGAAAACTGTGATGTTATTACACCAGAAGCAGAAGCGAAAATGACAGCAATAATAAATAATCAGATGGATCCTTTTAATAATGATGGTAGTGTTAATACACACATACTTAATTTTTTCTATTTAGATTCAATTGTTAATTTTGCAAAACAACATGATATGAAAGTAAGATTGCATACATTAGTATGGCATAAACATTTTCCAAAAATATTAGAGAATTATAGTAAAAATCAAATAGTATCATTTTTAGATTTTTATTTTTCATCCATTGCAAATAGATATAGCAATGACACTTTTTATTCAATAGATGTTTTAAATGAAATAGTTGCTGACATTAATTCGGAAGAGTTTAAACGAGGAGAAAATTTGCGCAACTCTAAATGGAAGGAAAAACTTGGCAATGACTATTATTTAACTATCTTAAAACTAGCAAGAAAAAATTTTCCAAATTCTAATTTCACATATAACGAATATGACGAAACAAATTCTGAAAAAAGGAAAAGAATGATAAAAATCATTGATGAAATCAAACAAGAAGAAACAATTACAGGCACTACATTACTTGATTCAATAGGTTTACAATCACATTATCATGAATATACTGATGATGATGAAATAAAAGCAACATATAAAGATTTATCAAAAACCGGGAAAAAGTTAGAAGTTTCTGAAATGGATATAGCTAAAATTAATAATTCAGATGATATGCAAGTAAATAGAGTTTTTAGAACAGTGTTAGATTGTTGTTCAACATACGATGTAAATTCATTTACGTGTTGGGGACCAACATCTTCTATATCTTGGAAATCAAAACAGGTAAGAACTTTTCTAAATGAAAAAGGAGAAATAGATAGTAGCTGTAAACAAATAGTAAGAACATATAGTGAGAAAAAAAAGAAAAATTTAAATAGAAACAATCCAAATCTTTGTGATACTTCTACTTCTTATTTACAAGAAAATACAACTTATTTTAATAATGAAAATTCAATAAACAAAAAGATATAGTAATGATGCTATATTTTTTTTAAAAAGAATCCATAGTGGCTTCGCTTTGCACATTGTTATTGGCTCTGACAATAGCGTAGTGTGTTACTCTATTAGATTATAATAAATAAAATTCTTTAACATTACTACCAAAATATTATTTCTAAATATTTTAAAATTTCTGCAGTTTTTTTGTTTTAGCCATTTGATTTTCCAAAAAGGTGGGGAATTCTAGTGCAAACTGTTGCATATAACCAAATAATCCACTACAAAACTCTAGTTCAGTAAATTGCAGCAAACTTGGATTTTGTGAACATCCAAATTCTTTTGTCATTTGTAATAGTGTGTATTTTTTATCATCGTTATCATAATAATCTTTAATGTGCTCCGTCGTTGCCTCTTTTACTTTTTTACTGCCAATGTGTAATAGTTCTCTAAAAAAGTCCTTAATTGCCTTTAAAATGGCTCTTATATAGGAATTAAGTTTACTATTTTCTTATTCTAACTTCTGATTCTTAATTTTTAGATATTTAACTTCTTTTTGAATATTCTCGTTTTTGCATACAATACCCCCATAAGACGATACTGCTTGTCTTTCTTGATTGTTTATTCTATCATTTATTTTAATTTATCAAATTTTTCATATGATTTTCTAAATTTTCTAATGGAATTGATTGTTCCAAAGTATTAATATAGACTTCCTTACATTCATTAAAGAATAAATAGGTATTGTTTTTAGTTCTAATTTATGTGGCTCTATGTAAGCAAGGTTTGTTTTTGGGATACTAATAATATTTCCATTTACTAATGTTCCTTTATTACTTGCATAACTAATCAACTCCTTTCAAGCATATAAAAAAGGTTAACCGAAATTAACCTTTATATATAAGAGTCGAATTAGTTCGACTAATTTCCCAATGGTGCGGTTGAGAAGGTTATCTACAACTTTCTCTAAAGGGAATTGATTTTTAAATCAATCACTAAATACATTATAATACTTTTTTTGCTATTTTGAAATACTTTTATTGAAATAAACATGGAATCTATTTTTTTGATAATATAAATGATATAATTATATTGAGAATAATAAATATTTTATTAAAGGAGATTTATAATGAAAAAGATTTTAATTCATGGTTCTGGACATGTAGAAACAAGTTGGAATGAAACAATCACATCTATGAAAGATGGTGATGATATATTGTGCCCCAATTTGTCTTTAATACTTAAAGGAAAAGAGTCAACTTATTCTAATTTATATTCATCATTCGTAGAATATTGTAACAAAGTTAATGGAAAAATTAATTTATGTGGTATCTCCTTAGGGGGTATATTAGCATTAAATTATACTTTGGATTTTCCTGATAAAGTAAATTCATTAGTTTTAATTGGTACGCCACATAAGATACCAAAATTAATTTTTAGTATTCAAAATATAATTTTCAAATTATTACCAAAATCAATTTTTGAAAATATGGCTTTTAATAAAACAAATACTTTTATTTTAGGAAATTCTATGAAAAAATTAGACTTCAGCAATAAAGTACAAAACATAGAATGTAGAACTCTAATAATTTGTGGAGAAAAAGATAGTGCTAATATTAAATCAGCACGCTATTTATCTGAAAATATTAAAAACTCACAATTAAAAATCATTGAAAATACGGGGCATGTTGTAAATGAAGAAAATCCCAAAGAATTAGCAGAAATATTTAATAAATATTATAGTGAAAATGAATAAAATATATTTGGAATATTAGATTATCAAGTAAAATTGATAATTTTTTCTTATGATAAAAAAACTAACATTATTTTGTTAGTATCTATTCATACTCGAAAAGTTCGAGTTTCCTATCAATCTGGTGCGGTTGAGAAGGTTATCTACAACTTTTTCAAAGGGAATTGATATTATATCAATCACTAGATACATTATAATACTTTTTTGATTATTTTGAAATACTTTTACTAAAATAAATTTGAAATCTAGCCTTTTATCAATAAAAATGATATAATTGCCTAAACAGTAAATAGTAATTTGTAGAGGTGATAAATAATATGTTTAATGAGATTTGTATCTATGAAGTAAAATTAAATAAACAAGAAGAAGTTGAAGAACTGATGAGGGAAGTAGCGAAATTTTACTTGGAGCAAGATGGGGTTATTGATGTACACTATATAAAACGTACTCACAGACAAAAAGATTTCAATGCAGTTAAAGAGGGAGAATTACCTGTTCGTCTTACAAGAAATGTA
Organism: Bacilli bacterium; assembly: GCA_036660495.1. Classification (GTDB taxonomy): domain Bacteria; phylum Bacillota_I; class Bacilli_A; order RF39; family UBA660; genus JAVXAN01. Next base: position 11,330 of record JAVXAN010000026.1, read on the forward strand.
GGTAAAGTAACATATGTCTTGTATTGGGTGCTGGAAAATGAAGAAGTTCATGCAAGAGTTGGAAAACTTGGTATAGAAAAATTCTATAAACGTTGGAATAGGTGTTTAACCACAATGCC
>JAVXAN010000027.1:0-11275 GCA_036660495.1 Bacilli bacterium
ATCCCATTTTGTGGTGCTTCATATATTTGACTAAGTTCCAACTTGTTGCCTTTAGTATCTGAAAAATTAGGGGGTTAAGAGGTCTATTAAAATTTTAAAACACCTTTCTTTTCATTAAAAATTTATATTTAATAATTAATATTATTCACTTTTAAGCGCATTAACCAAGTTTTTTTTACTAGCAATTTTTGATGGAATATATCCACCAATTAGAGTAAGAGTAACACTTATTATAACTAGTATCACTGCGTGTGATGGATTCATTTGTGCTATATCTTTAAGATCTGTTATGATATATAAAAGCTTGTTTATTGGAATAATCAAAATGATAGTAATTAAAATCCCGATTAATCCAGAAACCGTTCCAACAATAAATGTTTCAGCATTAAAAACCCTAGAGACATCTTTTTTTCTAGCTCCTATACTTCTTAAAATACCGATTTCGCGTGTTCTTTCAAGTACTGAGATATAAGTAATTATTCCAATCATAATTGATGATACTATTAGTGAAATAGAAGAAAAAGCAATCAATATAATTGTAATACCATCCATAATATTTCCTGATAAAGAAGCAACCTCTTTTGCATAATCTGTATATATCACTTTATTAGAAGTACTCATTTTACGATTGTATTTATCTAAATATTTAAGTAATTCTTCTTTCTTTTTAAAATCCTTTGGATAAACGCTAAGCATTATTGGATCATCATTTGCTGCTAGAGTTGTTAAAACTTCTTGCTTTGTTGTTCCAATTTCCTCAAAACTAGCTCCTCCCATAAAAACAATGTTATTTGACTTTTCTTGTGCTTTAACAATCCTACTTTCCTTGTTTTCTAATACATACTGTTTAACAAGAGCACTAGAATACGCCAACTTAGAAGCATCATTATTTCCCATTAATTTTGATAAAGTCCCCGTTATTACAGCATTATTATTTTTCTTACATCTTACAATACCAACTATTTTTAACGTTTTGTTATTAGCATTATCATACATACCCCTTAAATCTTCGTTTACTACAAACTTATCATTATAAACATCTTTATAATAGTTATCATTTCTAACAAGTTTTAGCTCTCTACCAACAATCAAACTAAAAGGCACCTCTTTATTAGATTTTATTCCAATTGCGTTTAAAACAGTTTCATCAACACGATTATCACTATCTACAATTAAGATAATATCGGTTAATACGTTTGGAAAAGAACCGTTTAATAGATCATAATTTTTTTTAAAATAAGAATCATTAGGTGATACTTCTTGCGGTAATTCGGTAAAATTAATGTCTCGATTACTTACTTTATTAATTGTCTCCTCATTTTTTGATAGTAAATTAAAACTTATTGGTCTAAAGTAAGACGTTGCAAAAATCAGACTTTTATCAACGTTTTCTAAATAGTTTATGTAATCTTTAGTTATTATATTATGATGAATATCAGTACTCTGATTTTTATTATATGAATATAAAACTTTACCTTTATTATTTTTATCTTTATTAACCTCTTTAAAATTATCTTCGCTAATCGTTGACACGGTGCTAGAAATTCCAACTGGAAAAGATGATAAAGTTTCTTTTTCAAACTTATTTATCTGTTTATTAAACCCATTTGATAATGATAATATTAAAGCAATTCCTATAATCCCGATTGAAGAAGCAAAGGAAGTTAAAACTGTTCTTCCCTTCTTGGTAAACACATTATTCAAGCTTAATTTTAAAGCCGTAATAAAATTCATGGAAGTCTTTTTTATTTTAAAGCTATCTTCTAATTCTTCTACTGAAAACAATGGATTGGTATCACTTATTAAAGACCCATCTGATAACTTTATAATTCTGTTTGAATATTTTTTGGCAATATCGGCATTATGAGTTACCATTATAACTAATTTATCCTTGGCAACTTTCTTTATTAAGTCCATAATTTGAACGCTTGTTTTAGAATCTAAAGCTCCAGTTGGTTCATCTGCTAAAATAATATTAGGATCGTTAACAAGGGCTCTTGCAATTGCAACTCTTTGCATTTGACCACCAGATAATTGGCTTGGCTTTTTATTAACATGGTTTTTTAAACCAACTTTTTCAAGTACTTGCAAGGCTTTTTTTCTTCTTTTTTTAAACCCTACACCACTTAACGTCATAGCTATTTCAACGTTTTGAATAACGGATATGTGATTTATCAAATTATAATTTTGAAAAATAAAACCAATCCAGCTATTACGATACGCGTCCCAATTAGAACTAGTAAACTTTTTAGTTGATTTACCGTTTATTATTAAATCGCCACTATCATAATTATCAAGCCCACCAATAAGGTTTAATAAAGTTGTTTTACCACTTCCTGATGTACCTAAAATACAAACAAACTCGCTTTTTCTAAATTTTATATTTATATCTTCCAAAGCAGTTTGCTTATAATCACCTATTTTATAACTTTTACTTACGTTTTTTATTTCTAACATTATGCTCCTCCAATAACATTATTATTGATAAGCAGTAAAAACAACGTTAAAAAAAAGAAATAAACTTATTAAAGTTTATTTCACTTAACTTTTTATAATCCAAGTTTATTTAAAATTTTTGTTACATCACCCTTATGTTCCATACTAACTGAAACATATACAACAACTTTTTTACTTCTTATAACAGCATCATAAGTATCACTTAATTCTAAAGTATACTTATCATAATTATCTTTGTTTTTTTCTTTTTCTTTATTAGATTTCTTTTTATACTTATGAAATTGTTCTTTGTTTCTTTTATACGATTCTTTAGCCAGTTTTTCGGTTTTAAAAACATAATATTCAAATTGATACTTTTTATTGTTAGCCGTTACAACTTTTTCAACATTTTGATCTTTAATGTTTACCGTTACATCATTAACAATAAAACCTTCTTTTTTTAACTTTGCATCCATTTTATCAGGTACTAAAGCTTTATTCCCACAGCCTGATAAAACTACAACCATTAACAAAGTTAATAAACCTATCTTTACTTTTTTCATTTTATCACCTCTTTTATAATTATATCACATTTTTTTATTCTGACAAATTAATTCTAATACTATTTATTCCCATAGCATAATACTTATTAAAATCCCCTAAATTTCTTTTTCGATAATTATAAATTACCATGTAATCTTTTTTGCTAACTACTTTATATTCATTATTAAAATGATCCTTTAAATAACCAGTTTTAATTTTATACATTTTATTTAAATCAAACTTACTTATCATAGCTTCTTCATAACCCAATGCAATAATTTCTAAATTAGGGTGAGCCTTATACCTTTTTTCATATTCCTTAACCAAACTTTCTATTTGACAATTAGAAAGTTCGTAAGACAAAGTAACTTTTTTAGCCCCTAAATTATGTAAAAAACAAACTGAATATGAATTAGTTACGTTAAAAGAAAAATCAGTTTCAAAATCACGATATTCTAAAATACTACCAAATTCACTTATAAGCACCTTATTATTATAAGTAATATAATTATTATTTATTCTTGGCACTTTAAAAATTATGTTTTGATATTTATTACATAACGGTAAACTTTCTGAATAAAAGTAATCATACTTTCCCTTATTATTTAAGTAATCTTCCTCGGTATTAATTAAAATACTACTTTCTTTTACCCTTTTAAAATTGCAAACTTCTTCTTTATAATCGCAATCAATATATTCAATGTTATACATTCTTTTTTCACTTAATAACTTAATTGCTTCTCGTCTTATTTCGTTTATTTGTTTTATGTCAACAAAAAGGTTATCATCTAAATCAGCTTCTATTTTACCTACTTTATAAATAGTATCTCCGGTCTTACTTAATTGTTTTATAATAAAATCTTTAGTAATAGGCCTGTTTTGTGAAGTTACTGGGATAATATTACTTTCATATTTACAAGTGTTTGCTGCATCAAGTATTTCAATTAAAACTGGCTTACCAGTTTTAATTGTTATCTTCATATCTATTAAAACTTTTCTTGAAGCATTTCTAATTTTGTAAGCAACTTCTTTTTCCATTAGATAATCAGTTGTTTTTAAAAGTACTGATCCAATTGGTACGTCTTTATCATAATATAGCCATATTTCATCACCTTTTCTTGCTTCTTTTACCAAAAGGTGTTTTTTATACATTTTTTGAACTAAAAAACCGTAATCTCCATTTTTAGAGATAAACCTTAAACCATCATTAAGGTTAATTGTATTATTGGTTTTTATTAATAGCTTGTTTTTTTCTTTTTTTATAACCTTACCAACAACCACTCCTTGATGATTTGGTCTAAACTGATTAACGATTTTTTCGTTTTCCTCATCAAACATGAAGCCTTTAGTAAAACCACGATTAAAGGCTTTTTTTAAATACTTTAAATCTTCATCCAAGATTGTTGATATACCACTTTTTAAATAATTATCAATTGCCTTACGATATATACTAACAACCAAATATACATATGAAGCTTTTTTCATTCTTCCCTCAATTTTAAAACTATCAATACCAGATTCAATTAATTTACCAATGTTTTCTAAGAGACATAAATCCTTAGTACTAAGTAAAAAATTATCTTTATTCATCTTCACATGGTTTTCATCATATAAGTCGTAGCTATTTCGGCAATTTTGAACACATGACCCACGGTTTCCACTTCGGTTACCTATTAAACTACTCATTAAGCACTGACCAGAATAACTAATACATAAAGCCCCATGAACAAAGCTTTCTATTTCAATTTCTACTTCACTTTTTATTTGTTTAATCAGCTCAAGGTTTACTTCCCTTGCCATTACCACCCTTTTTATTCCAAGCTTTTTTAAAAGTTTAACTGATGAAGTATTATGAACATTCATTTGGGTAGAAGCATGTATTTCTAAATTTGGAAACTTTTTTCTTAATAGCATCATCATTCCAATATCTTGAACAATAAGAGCATCAATGTTTGATTTATGTAAGAATGATGCAAAAGAAACAAATTCATCTACTTCATCTTCATATATTAAAGTATTAACAGTAACGTATAATTTTACGCCAAAAAGATGCGTATATTTGACCGCATCTATAATTTCTTCATTTGTAAAATTACCGGCATAGCTTCTAGCACCAAAGCTTTTACCACCAATATAAACCGCGTCACATCCAGCTAAAACTGCTGCCTTTAGCACTTCAAAATTACCAGCTGGTGCTAAAAGTTCTATTTTTTTCACATTATCCCCCATTACCCGTTTATAATTACTTCTATTTCCGGAGTAATTACTGTATTACTTGGAATACTTTGCGTAATAACATAATCATTTTTTTCAAACTTATACTTTATTTTAAGCTCTTTTAAAATGGTTATTGCTTCTTTATATGAATACCCAGTTAAATCAGGCATTTTAACCGGTGAATCATTAGTAAATAAAAACACTCTTTCTTTAGTATTAACCAAAGTATTACTTTTTGGGTACTGATTAACAACTTGCATACCATCTCCAATTACTACATAAGTTGCACCATTTTTATTTAAATCAGTTTTTACTAATTCAACGTTTTTATTTTTATAATTAGGTAAAGTAAAGGTAGTTACCTCTTTATTTAACTCTGGTGCCTTTTCAAATATACCTAAATACTTAGCTGTATCTTTTACAATTGTCTTAACTGTTTCTGATAAAACCGATGAGTTTTTACTTCTTTGCATTGCAACATATACAATTACTTGTGGATCATCCTTTGGATACATCCCGGCAAACGAAGTAATATAATCATACTTTCCACTATAATAATTACCGGTTTTTATATTAGAAATTTGAGCAGTTCCGGTTTTTCCAATTAAATCGTATCCTTCTAATTTGTATTTTGTTCCAGTTGCTGTTGAAGAATCAGGACTATTAACCACTTTATACATTAAATCTTTTATTCTATTTATAGTATCCTGTGAGGCTACCGTTTTCCCCCTTTTAATTTCAGCATTATACGTTACCTCTTTAGTATTACTATTTACCGTTTTTTCAACAATGTATGGCTTTAACAAAACTCCATTATTAGCAATTGAAGTTAAAGCTTTAATGTGTTGAATAGGTGTTGTTGTAATTCCTTGACCAAAGCCAGCATTAACTACCTCAACATCATATTTAAAGTTGATTTTACCAGCATATTCGTTTGGTAAATCAATTCCTGTTTTTTCTCCAAAACCTAATTCTTTAAAATAATCCTTTAATTTTTCCCTTGATAAAAAGTTTTTAATTATATTAACTACTCCAGTATTTGCTGATAAAGTATAACCTAATTCGTATGAAATAGTACCAAATCCCGTTTTATTCCAATCATTAATAGTATCTTCACCAATTGTATAAGATCCTGATTGAAATGTTTGACTTAAATCAAAATTAGGATTGTTTTCAAAAACCGCCATATATGTATACGTTTTCATCGTTGAACCAGGCTCATAAGCATATGAAACTAATGGATTTAAATAATTGGTAATGTTTTTTGTATTAGGATTAAACGATGGATAACTTCCTGATCCTAATATTTTTCCGGTTTTAGCGTCTGCTACTACCGCAACAATCCAGTCTGAGTTAGAATCACTTTCAGCTCTTTTTATTGCCGTTTCCAGTGACATCTGAACGTTACTGTCAATTGTTAAATATATATCATTACCATCGGTTTTATCTTTTCTTATTTCCTTAGAATTTGGAAAACGATAACCGTTTAAATCCTTTTGATACTGCAGGTACCCATTGGTACCCGTCATAACATCATTATACTGCTTTTCAATGCCCATTTCACCTTGCATGTTTCCCTTATCAGTATTTGTAGTATATCCAACTACGTAAGATGAAAAATCATTGTTAGGATAATACCTCTTATGCGTTGTTATAAAATCAATACCTGGTAAATCTAATGCTTCTATTTGTTCTTTTGCTAATTCCGTAATTCCCTTACCACCTGGACCAAGTTCAACTTGATAAGCTTTTTTTTTACTTAGTAATTTTAAAATATTTTCCTTACTCATGTTTAAAACAGGAGAAAGCTTTTCAGCAGTTAACTGCTTATCTACAACATGCAAAGGCTTACTGCTTGCCTTACTCCTTGATTCATCTAAATATGCAATAACCGTATACGAGTTAATTGTTTGTGCTAAAACGTTACCATTAACGTCATATATGTTACCCCTTAAAGCATATAGTGTTTCTTTTTTTGTGTTTCTATTATTAGAAAACTTTTTTAAATCAATTCCATCAACACTTCCAGATAAACATAAATATGCTAATCTTAAAATAAAAGTCATAATAAAAAAGAAAAATACTATAATAAAAGTTTTTGATAGTATATTCCTATTTTTATTTAGTATCTCTCTTTTCATAAATCTATCACCCTTATTTTTGAATTACCATAATGTTGTTATTATTATACTCCAAACCTTCTTCTGCTGCAACTAATTGCATGTTTTCAAGTGAAATTAATTCATTTACTTTCATTGTTAAACTTTCATTTATCCTTTGCTGTTTGCTAACACCTTTTTTTAGTCTTTCAACTTCAATATTAACAGAAGATAACTGAGCTTTGAAAAAAAATAAAGAGACAAACACACATGCTACGGTAATAATAGTAAGTACCATCATGTTGTTTTCTGCTTGGGTTTTTTTATGAACCGTTTTTTTCATGTTAATCCCTCCTTAATTTTCTCGCAACTCTTAAAGTTGCACTTCTTGACCTTGGGTTACCTTCTAGTTCTTCTTTTGAAGGTTTAATTTTTTTTAACACTTCTAACTCAGGTAAATATTCATTTGGAATAACTGGTAAACCTTTTACTAAGTCACTTATGCTACTATGCTTTTTAAATTCTGTTTTACATATTTTATCTTCTAAAGAATGAAAAGTAATTACCGCTATCATGCCACCATTATTAAGCACTGATATCGCATCATCAAACGCCTTAGGTAAAATACTCAATTCTTTATTAACTTCAATTCTTATTGCTTGGAAAGTTCTTCTTGCTGGATGAGTTAATCTTTTATATTTAGCTGGTACTGCATTACTAATAACATCTACTAATTCTAAGGTGGTTTCTATTTTTCTTTCTTCCCTTGACTTTTCAATCGCTCTTGCTATTTGTTTAGCATATTTTTCCTCACCATACGAAAATATAATTCTAACTAGGTCCTTATACTCATAATCATTTACCACTTCATAAGCTGATAAACTTTGTGACCTATCCATTCTCATGTCAAGCCTAGCTTCACTGTGAAAACTAAACCCCCTACTTGCATCATCAAGTTGTGGACTAGAAACTCCTAAATCAAATAAAACACCATCAACCCTACTTACTCCTCTTTTTTGTAATTCTTCTTTAAGCTTTACAAAATTAGTAGGAATTATGCAAAAGTTTTCACCAAGTTCCTGTAATTTTTTTTTGCTATATTCTCTTGCGTTTTCATCCTGATCAAAAGCGTATAGCATTCCCTTTTTAAGTCTTTTTAAGATTGCACTTGAATGACCTGCATAACCTAAAGTACAATCAACATAAATACCATCTTCTTTAATGTTTAAACTTTCAACTGCTTCGTTTAACAAAACACTTACGTGTTTCATTAAATACTTACGTTATCAAATAAAGTTTCAGCTAAATCTGATATGTTTTCTTCGTTTTCTTTAAAGAAGGTTTCAAAGGTATCTTGTGACCATATTTCAAGCCTGTCATTTACACCAATAATTACGCATTCCTTTGTTAAGTTTGCATAACTAACTAATGGACTTGTTATAGTAATTCTTCCTTGCTTATCAAATTCACACTCCGTTGCACCTGATAAAAAGAATCTTAAGAACGCTCTAGCATCCTTTTTAGTAAATGGTAACTGTCTTAGCTTTTCAACTAACTGATTCCATTCAACCATTGAATACACAAATAAGCAGCCTTCTAATCCTCTAGTAATAATAAAGGTTTCCCCTAATTCATCCCTAAATTTAGAAGGTAAAACAAGTCTTGCTTTATCATCAATATTATGATGATATTCACCTATAAGCATGCTTATCCCCCACATTCTACCACCAAATTCCACTGGCTACCACAATCATATCATATTAGTAGGTTTGTTGTCCATATTAAAGAATGAAAATATCTATATTTTTTTCTACACTTTACGTTAAATAACACTATTTTTTTCAGAATGGTTACTAATATTTAAACAAATTAACATTACTAATGAAGTTTTACTTTTAAAATTAGTGAAAAAATGATAAAATATTACTATGATGAAAAAAATATTAATTGGAATAATTAACATTTATCAAAAGATTCCTGGTGAGTTTCATAATTTATGTAGACATGTTCCAACATGTTCTAATTATGCAAAGGAAGCAGTTGAAATACACGGGGTTTTTAAAGGAACCTGGCTTGCTTTTAAAAGAATTCTAAAGTGTAACCCATTTGGGACTTTTGGTTATGATCCCGTACCAAAAAAAGGAGAAAAAAGATGAAAAAGAAATTACTTATTTTACTGTTAATACCATTAATAGTATGTTTAACTGGGTGTAAAAAAGATAGTGAAACAACTACCATGACAGCTTATACAAGCGTTTATCCAATTGAATATATATTAGAGAGTCTATATGGTAATAAAGCTGCTATTTACGGAATATATCCAGATGGCGTTGATTATAATTCTTATAAACTAACTAATAAACAATTATATGATTATAGTAAGGGTGATTTATTTGTATATAATGGAACCTTTGAAAAAGAAAAAAATTACGCGGTAAAGATGATTAACAAAAATAAAAAAATAAAAGTAATTGACGCCTCACTTGGAATGAGTTATTCAAATAATACGGCGGAAACATGGTTAAATCCAGCTAACTACTTAATGATGGCGTCTAATATAAAAGCTGGACTGGTAGAATATATTGGTGAACATTATAGTGCTAAAGAAATCAAAAAAAACTATGAAAAGCTTAAATTAAAATTATCACAATTAGATGCACAGTTAAAAACAATTACTAGTTCATCTGATGTTGCCCCAGTTATAATAGTAAGTAATAGTGCCTTTAAATTTTTAGAAAAATATGGATTTTCGGTAATTTCATTACAGGAAGATGAGAATTTAACTGATAAAATATTATCAGATGCTAAAAAACTAATTGCAAATAAAACTGTTTCTTATATATTTCTTAAGGATAACGAAGAAGAAAGTCAAACAATTAAAAATTTAAAAGCTAACTATCCATCTTTATCTACTTTAAGGTTAAACTCTCTTTCAACTTTAAGTGCCGTTGATCGAAGGGAGAAAAAAGATTATATAAGCATAATGGAAGAAAACATTGACACTTTAAAACTTGAAGTAAATTAAAAAATCCCTCTATAGCTTAACTATAGAGGGATTTTTTTATGAATTACTACTCTTCAATAAAGTTTTTACCCTTATGCGGTTCCACTGTTAATAAGTCATTAAAGTTTTGTTGTCTTAACACCTCATAAACCATTAAGCAAGCACAGTTTGACAAGTTAAGGGCTCTTACTTTGTCAGTCATAGGAATTCGCATACAATGTTCTAAATCATGCTGTAAAATACTTTTTGGTAATCCACTCGACTCTTTTCCAAAAATCAAGTATATATTTTCTTCTTTATTAGAATAGTCAAACGAAGTATGAGGCTTTTTACCATACCTAGTTAAATAATAATACGTTCCTTCATTTTTAAAAGTAAAATCCTCCCAGTTTTTATATAACATGTAATTACAGTCATCCACGTAATTAGCACCACTTCTTTTTATTTGTTTTTCATCAAGGGAAAAACCAAGTGGTTCAATTAAATGTAACTTAGTCCCCGTTGCAACGCAAGTTCTCATTATGTTTCCGGTATTACCTGGTATTTCAGGTTCAAATAAAACAATGTTAATCACTAATTATCCCTCTTTTTCTCTTAATTATATTAATTTAAAGTTTTAATTTTACTAGTCATGTTTCTTAAATTATCATAACCTTTTTTATAAATATTTTCTTTTCTTTCTTTTATATAATCTTTTTTATTAGTTGTTAAAAACAACAAATCACAATTAGGATCTTTATTTATTCCACCACAACTTACCCTTGTAGAATAATTATTAAATTCATTTAAAATATCATCTACTGAACAATTAAGGTTTATTGAAACTAATTCAAAAAGTTCGTTTTGTAATTCTGTATATCTATTTAAAAAATCCGTTGATTTTTTAAATAATTTTCCTCGTTTGATTTGATGGTTATTGAATATTCTTTTTATACTCTATTTAATAGTATACTTTTAAAGTATCCGTTTGTCAATT
>JAVXAN010000028.1:0-10956 GCA_036660495.1 Bacilli bacterium
TAACATATTATTCAATAATAAATTTATTGTATATTAAAATTGACTATATATTTGTTATATTAAAAAAAGTCTTTTATAAGACTTTTTTAAGTTAATAATTAAGATTACTAACAGTATCTTTTAATATCCAATAAATTGTAAAAGCGATAGAAGATCCTATAATTGATAAACAAATTAAATTAAAATATATTTTTAAATCAACGTTTTTTAAAGCAATTTGCTTATTTACTAATTCAATTAGAATCAATAAGGAATATATACAACCAATAATCATTATTATTAATCCAAGTGGCTCATATATAAACATTATTAAAGATGATACTAGTAAATTTAAAATCATAAAAGGAACGATTGATACACAAGTTATTGATAAAAATTTTACGTATTTTACTGATTGTTTTACAACTCTACTAGCAAGAAAATATAATCCACTTACTAAAAATAAAATAGTAGCACATATCAATAAATTTTTTCCTATTAAGTTTAAATAATTTAAATTCTTTAAATTACTCCACACCCAGCTAACTGTTGTATCACCTGAAAAATCAATCGTTTTAACTATTACTGATGTTACCATTGAATTTATTAAGTTAAAAATCATCATACCTGTAGCAACAATTGCACTAATAATTAGTGCTGTTTTTGTATCGTTAAGATTTTCTTCCTCTTTTTCAAAAGTTTCAACTGGTTTTAAAATAAAAGACCATATAAACTTAAAGAAATTAAAAGGCTTTTTAACACCATTACTAACTAAATTTTGACTAGTTACCTGATTAACCGGTTGCAACGTTTGATTGTTAACAACTGGGTTTGTCAAATTACTATTACTTAAAGACGAATTAATTGGCTGTGAGCCTTGATCATTTGGTCTAAAAGAAGGAGCGTTAGTTGAAATATCATTTTGAGAAAAAGATGGTACGGCTGGTGTTTGAACGTTTAAAGTACTAATTGGATTTCCACAAATAATACAAAACTTGGCACTATCATTATTATTAGTCCCACATTTTGAACAAATCATTTATTTAACCTCCATTGCCGTTCCACATTTTGAACAAAAATTACCATTTACTTCAGAACCACATTTTGAACATATAACTTTTTGAGTTTCAACAGTACTTGGTATTACTACTGCTTCTTGTACTTGTGGTGCTACTGGTTGTTGTTGATAAACTGGTTGTTGTGGTGCTACTGGTTGTTGTTGATAAACTGGTTGTTGTTGCCAAGGTCCTTGGGCAGATGCACCCATCATTCCCCCACTTGCCATATTCATCATACCAACACCCATAAATCCATTAGCAGCCCCATTTTGATTGTTAGCAGCATCTTGAACAGCTTGTGAATATCCTCCAACAAGTGCTCCTTGTTGCATAAATTGATTAGATCCAAGCTCGTAATTATCAATCTTTTTAGCAGACTCTTCATCTAACGTTACTGATTCAACAATAAATCCTTGAAGTTTTATTCCTCTTTCCCTAATTGGCTGATCAAATACTCGCTCATCCATAATTGCTTTAATTTCATCAGTATTACTTGGAAGTTCAAGTACTGGTACTTTATGATTACTATTTCCTAATTCGTTTAAAACGTTTTGGAATGAAGCAATAACTTCTGAACGCATTTGTTCATTTAATTCTTCTTTTGTAACCACTTCTTTTACTCCAGCAAATTGTCTCATTAGCATTGCTGGATCAATAATTTTATACGTGTATTTGCCAAAACATTTAACACTTACACGCATTGGATTTAACCCACCAGTCATGTTATTTGGTATTGCATGTGACCAGTCTTGGAATGGAATTGGAGCTGGTGTCCCAAACTTATTATCTAATATTTCTTTTACGTTAAAATAAAATACTGCCTGTTCTTTTGCAGGTGATCCATTATACGCAAACCTTTGCCACATTTCTTTAAATACGCCACCAAAACTACCTCCAAAAAACGAAGGTGAAGTTGATGCATTAAAATCATAAACACCTTCTTCTGCAGTTGCATCAATAATTGCTCCAGAATCATAAATAACAGCAACTTGTCCTGGTGCTACCATAATTCTACTTTTCTCTGATATTTGTCCTGATTGAGTGGATTTTTTTACCATTAAGGTATCCATTCCCATATCTTCACATTTAATTAAATCTTGCCATTGATCTCCTAATGTACTTCCTACTGCACCTATTGCAGCTTTAATTAATCCCATTTTTCTTTCTCCTTTTTATATTAAACAGAAATTATTATCTGTTTAAACCATTTTAATATAATAGCTATTTGTATTAGTTAATTGAAGTTATGTTACTTAATACCCAGTCATGTTCCCCAGTTGTAATTACTGAACTACAATAACTACATTGCCCAGCTGAAGTAATTTCAGTTGGTGCTCCACAATTCGGACAATTTGTAGTTGATTTATTACTAGTTCCAGGATTGGTTTTTACCCCAACTTTACGATTAAAAGTCATTAAGTATTTCATGTTCCAATCTTTATTTGGATCTCCTTCTAATACTTGTTTTGTTGTAGCATCAATTACATAATCGCGCATTACTGCATGTAATTCAACAATAATAACTTCCTTATCACCATCTTGTTTAAACTCTCTTAAAGAACAATATTGAACAGCAATTTTTTCAATCATATTTATCTTATTATTATCAATATATTCTTGTAATTGAGTTGAATGCTGACTAAAGAGTTCATTACTTTCAAAAGGCCTAATTACTTTCCAGTTTCTAGAAGACCATGCTTGTTGAATTTTAATAAACACTTCTCTTGTCCAGCTTATAAACGCATCCTTAGAGAATGATGGATCTATTTGTCTTACTTTTTCATCTACTTCAACCGTATTATCAACGTTACTTAATGAACCAGTTAATCCATTAACAGTATTATCGATGCCTCTTTGAACTTCATTTATTTTTTCCTTTACACTACCTAGTTTACCTTTTTTCTTTAGCACAAAAAACAATATAATCATGCCTAATATAATAATAATTCCAGGTAATGGTCCAAACAAGTCAAATAACACATATACTATAAATCCTACCCATCCACTAGATGAAGACGAATCACCAGAATCTGAATCATATCTGTTATTATTCCCAACGTCTGCTAAAACGTTTGGATTAAAAAGACAGAAAGTTATAACAAAAATCAGTGATACAAACAAAGTAATTTGTAATGCTTTATTCCAATTAATTTGTTTAATTTTCTTTTTCACTATTTTCCCTCCTACTATAATTATCATACTATTCTAAAACAAATTATTCAATAACTTTACTAATAATATATCTATATATGTTAAGTATTGTAAATTTATTTTACAAAAAAAAGTCTTTTAAAAGACTTTTTATTTTATAATGGTCGGGAAGACAGGATTTGAACCTGCAACCTCTCGGTCCCAAACCGAACGCACTACCAAGTTGTGCTACTTCCCGAAGCTAATTGATTATAACATAAAATAACATTAAAAATCAACATTAAATTTATAAGTGGTGCGCTCGAAGGGATTCGAACCCCTGACCTTTTGGTTCGTAGCCAAACGCTCTATCCAGCTGAGCTACGAGCGCACATGATCCTTGGATGAAAATAATTATACCACTATATTTTATGTTTTTCAATACCATTTGATGCTTTTAACTTGCTTTTTTATTTTTTATAGATTTTTTTGAAACTTCACAATTATTGTGAAGTTAGTTTTATAATCAGTTATATAACTCAAGCATTTTAAATGTCAAAGTGATATTTATAAAAATCCCTTTGACATTTAATAATGTATCGTATTTAACTCATTTTATTAAATTTTCATTAAAAAGCGTTTGAAAAAGTGTGGTTTCATTAAAAATCACACTTTTATAAACATTCATGCACTCAGTTGTGCACTTTACTTGGATTTTAGCCTTTTTATTTTTCTAACTACATTTTTTTACTAGTTTCTTGTGATAATGAATTTGAAAGAGTCACCTCTTTAGATTCCAAATTTGATATTAGAACTTCTTTCATATCCTTATCGCCATAATTTACAACTAAATCTTTTTGTGAACATATTACCTTCATGGCAACTCTTCCCAATCCTTGCAACAATTCAACACTTCTTTGGTCCGTCGGATCTTGTTGTATTCCTTGGTATAAGTTTCCCATCATAGATTCTAGTTCTACATAAACCGTTGTCAAATCATCATACATTTTATCAAAATTATTATTCATTCTTATCACCACCTACATATGTATTATTCATAACAATAACCATACTGTACTTTCCTGTTTTTTATTAGAGTTTAAATTATTTGTGTTTTGTACTATTTCACCTGAACCTTCATAGTCATTACTAGAAAAACGAAATTTTTCATTTGATCTATTTATTACAAATAAGCAAAAAAATATTAATAATAAAATACCACTACCCACAATAAACATCTTGTGAATTATTATTAAAATTATTATTCGGAGTATTGCCAACATAGTTTTTACACTTATTACAATACACTTCATTTTGTTCAATTAGATTTCCACATTTTGAACAATGATTTATTACTTCTTCACTCCTTCCTATTATCAATTATATCATATCTTGCTCGTAATTATAGCACCAAAATAATGTTTTTAATTTTAATAGTCCAGTAAAGCAAGTAATGATAATCATGAATTTTAGTGGATTATATTTATTAAGAGAAAATGTCAACTTATTATAAAAAGAAATTAGTGAAATATTTAGAATAAATAAACGAACTTATTTTTTTTGAGAAACAAGAGCTTACATTAAATATCTAAATACAATATGTAACTACTATAATATAAGTATTATAAGAAAACAGGTTTTGAGTACTGCAAAATTACTACTTTACTTATTAATAAATAATAACAAATCATCTACCACATAGCGAAATGAAACCTTTTTATTTATAAAAAATTATCCATAAAAAAAGCTGATGAAATATCAGCTTTTATATTTTAAGATGGTGGCTCCAGGCAGAATCGAACTGCCGACACAGGGATTTTCAGTCCCTTGCTCTACCGACTGAGCTACAGAGCCAAAAAAATGGCGGTTCCGACGGGATTTGAACCCGCGATCTTCTGCGTGACAGGCAGACGTGTTAAACCACTACACTACGGAACCACAAAGCTATTTAAGTATACTAAAAAAAAGCACTTATTGTCAAGCCTTGAAAGTGGGTTTTTAATATTTTCTTATTTATAAGATGATTTATATGATAAAAAGAAAGAAAACATAAGAATAATAACACTTATTATCATTTTCTTATTAAACATAAATACTGGGTTTATAGCGGGAATAGATCCTATAATAAAACCTATTATAGCACTATAAGTAGACCTGAACTTGTTTTTTAATAAATAATTAGTTACTTTTAATAGTACTATAACTCCGAAAAAAAGGCCTAAAACAAATGGTATAATTGAAAGTGCTTCTAAAAGAGTAATACTAAAAGGATGCGCAACAATGTTTAAAATGTATTCATATAGGCCAATTATTATTAGTAAAAACGATCCGCTTATTCCTGGGATTATTTTTCCAATTGAGTATATTATTCCCGATGTAAACATTTTAATATTGCATATAAAATCATTATTTATATTCTTACTAAAATCAATGCTTATTATATACGTTGTAACATACCATAAAAAAACAGACATAATAAGAGCTAGAAAAAAATAAAAAAAGCTTATGCTTTTACCCGTTTTTTCCCTTATTTCCTTAATTAAAAACGGGATTCCACCTAAAATCAATCCAATAAACGCATACTTTGTTTCAACTTGATGGTTATCAAATAAAAATATTATTATTTTCCCAAACCATATTGCTCCTAATGTTATTCCAATTCCTAGTGGAAATAAAAACAAAGCGTTTTTCTTAAAATCTTTTATTAAACTATTTAAAGCATTTACTCCTTTATCATAAACATCTAAAATAACTGCCAAAACAGCTCCACTAACACCTGGAATAATCATTCCAGCACCAATTACTATTCCAATTAATATCAAACTAAAAAAAGACATATTATCACCTAATAAAGGTTATGTCTTTTTTATGGTTTTATTCAATTGTTAAAGTTTGAATATCAGGTTCAATTTCAATAAACGTATTACCATCATTTACAACAAGTTCTTTACCAGTAGAAGCTACTTTATAAATTGTTTTAGATCCTCTACCAGTTTTTTCCCAAGTTATTGCTATTGCATATCCCTCAGAAATATAATATCCATCTCCACTACCAATATTGTTTAGTCCTTGTCTATCTTTACCAGAACCATCATTTAAAGGATAGTTGTGTAACTTATACGTAATTATGTTTTTTGTCATATACTGAGCTTTAGTTACGTAATCAGTATGTGGTTTATCATTTTGAAACCTTTGATACATTTTTGTCTCTGGATTATAACTGTAACTCGTTAAATGACTCTTTGAATAAGGGATTCTTACAGTATTTGCTACAATAGCATCACCTGCTGCTGATAAATCTAAACTCTTTACTTGATATGTTAATAGAGGCTTTTCATCACTAGTTATTCTATATCCCTTTTTGATTGCAACATCCCTTAGATTTTGTATTGAAGTATAGGCCCTATGTTCGGTTGCTATTCTAAGAGTCCTATCCCAAATAAAAGCCTTGCTATTATCTGCATTAATAGCATTAACATTTAGTTTATTTATATCATTTTGGGCTTGAGGACTCCATCCAATATGGGCATATATTGCATCATTTTCTAAGGCATAATCCAAAAAATAATGTCTTGAACTTCTAACTGAAGCAATTCTTGCGGTTTCTTGGTCTTTAAAAACTGCCATCATTCTAGTTATACCACCTTCAACAACCATTTCATACACAAGGTATGCATCCTGAATTCCTGCTTGGTAACCCCATACCGCTGTGTTATTATTAATCATAACTGCATAAGGCCTACTATCTGAATTAAGATCAATAATTTTTATCGGATCTTCTTTTTTTGTTGTTTTCTTAGTTGTTTTATTAAATGTTTTTTTATCATTACTAGTTGGTCCAAAAATCAAATATCCTACTAATGTTAATATTATTACTCCTAGTAATGCAAAAATAAATACTTGAGTTTTCTTTCCCAATATAATAGTTCTTTTTTTAAATTTTAATTTAATTGGTTTCATACTATCTCTCCCTACTTTATAATATATTAATTATACTATTATTATAATTATATGACAAGAATAAAAAAGAAAGATGTTAACATTTATTTAAATACCTCTTTTATTAAAATACTTAAAATAATGAATAATCCTTCTTAAATAATACAGTTGCATGTTTATATTACGTTTTATGCTTTTATCATTTTTATAAAAAAGGGTATATGAGTACTTTTTTTCTTTAATTAATAGTCTTACCTTTGGATAAACATCTTTATTAACATATTTTTTTAAAATAATTTTTGGTACTGCTAACCATAACCATTCCTTCTTATTATATACCGTATTCTTTTTTTTATTTTCTACATAGTCTTCAACTAAACACTTAGCTAAATTACACCCACAGGCCGTAGAAAAATAACTACTTCGTCCTTGTCTTATGTTTATTTCAAACAATTTATATTTGCCATCTCTTTGATCATACTTCATATCAAAGTTTGAAAATCCTGTATACTTAATTGCTTCAAGAAAAGCTTTCATTTTATCATAAATATCTTTATTATATGAAGAAATAATAGCATTATAGTTACCTATCCCATAAGGGGTATAATCTTCCAAGACACAATTTCCTAAGCACATCATTTTAACCAAACCATCTTTATTTGAATAACTATTTAATACCCACATAGTAGAATCATCACCTGGAATAAAATCTTGAATGATAAGATTCCCTCTGTATGTGCTACTATATACCGCATTAATTATTTTGTTTAGTTCTTCTTTTGATTCAGCTTTATAACCTTTTTTCTTACCAATAAAAGAACTATTTAAATAAGAAATACTATCTGATGCTTTTACAGCTACAGGAAAATCAAACGAAATATTAATATTATCTTTATTTTCATAAGTACAAACATACGTATCTGGAAAATCCAAATTATATTTCTTACAAGTTTCATAAAAAGCTTCTTTTTCTTCTAACTTTTTTCTTAAACCTTCATTAATATACGGAATAATAAAATACTTTGAAAGAACTTCTTTATTATTAATAACTAAAGACGTATAGCCATCACCACATGATATCAAAAACAAAAACTCATAATCTTTTTTATAAATTCTTCCGATTTCCAACATTTTTTTTAAAAATACATCATTATTTTCAAATCCGGGCGTCATCGTAACGTCAACAATTTTACTATTTCTTGTTTCAATTAAATTACCCTTACCAAAAGCTTTTGATTTTACCCCATATGCCTCATGAAATGACTTCGCCATTCCATAAACATTTGCATCACTACCAAGTAATATTGGTAAAAATTTTTTCACTTAAATCACCTACTTTTTTTATTATAACATAAACTAGAATTCTTTAGAAACGTATTTAGAAACAATCATAGCCGTTGTAAAGGCAAAGTTAAGATTATATCCGCCACACGCCCCATCAACATCTAATAATTCACCAATTACAAACAAATTATCAACTATTTTCGATTCTAAATTATCGGTAAATTCATCGATACAGACTCCTCCACTAGTTACCTGAGCCGAGTCAAAATTTAAAGTATCAATTATTTGAAATTTCAACCCATGAACCTTGTTTATAAGTGAATTTGTTTTTTCTTCATCAAGTTGTTTAATAATTATTTGTGATAAATTATTTTCTTTTGTAATTAATTTAGCAAGTTTATTATTAATTATTCCTGTCAAAAAATTATAAACAGTTTCTTCTGGAAACTTTTTTAAGTATTTTTTTAAACTACTAGCATCATATTCTGGCATAATATCAATATTTATAAAAACCATTTTACCATCATTCAAATATTTCTTAACATCTCTAGAAATATTAAATACACATATACCCGATATATTATCCTTATTAAACTGAATCTGTCCAGTTTCCGCCTTAATAACATTATCATTTATTATTAAGCTAACGTTTCCATCAAACCTTACACCAGAAACAAAAGCAAGATTTCTATTATTGGTTTTTAAAGCTAC
This sequence comes from Bacilli bacterium, assembly GCA_036660495.1. GTDB lineage: Bacteria > Bacillota_I > Bacilli_A > RF39 > UBA660 > JAVXAN01. The sequence goes on from JAVXAN010000028.1 coordinate 9,102, forward strand.
TAAAGATGGATATAAACAAGTTATTTTATGTCCAAAACTCTTCAACAAATTATATCCATCTCCGGTTGAACCAGTTTTAGGATACGATTTTCCTCCAGTTGCAACAATAATTTTTTTAGCTTTTATTTCATTATTTATTATAAATATATCATCTTTTTTTATAATTCTTTTGACAATAAAGTTATTAATTATTTCAACATTTGCTTTTACGCTTTTTTCAAGAACTTCTACAACCGTAGAAGCTTGCATTGAATATGGATATAACTTATCACCAATATGCTTAGTAATTAAGCCTATTTCTTTGAAAAAATCAAGATATGAACTACTTATTAATTCTTTTTCAAACCTTTTTAAACTACTATTACTAGAATAATTATTAAGTAATACGTTAGCATTTCCTAAATTACACCTACCGTTTCCAGTAATCAAAACTTTCTTTCCTATTTTATCGTTTTTTTCTAATAAACATACTTTTAAAGACGAATTATTCTTAATAATATTTGATGCACATAAAAGTCCTGATGCTCCTGCTCCTATTATTACTATATCATACATAAATTAATCACCTCTTTTATAAATATACCATTATAATAACTTTTTAACAATTAAAAAAACCTTCTATTTACTTTAGAAGATTCTTTAATTTAACTATTTAAATTTTATTTATTATATTTTAATAATTCTTCTTTTAACATTTCCATCGTTTTTGATGGATTTGCTTTACCATGAGACTTTTTCATAACTTGCCCAACAAAGAAATCTACCATTCTTCCTTTTTCTGGGGTATATTCTTTTACTTGAGACTCATTTTCTTTTAAAACCTCAATAATAATGTCCATAATTGCTGAATCATCCGTTATTTGCACCATTTTTTCTTCTTTAACAATTACGTTTGGTTCTTTTCCTGTTTCAATCATTTTTGTAAAAACTTCTTTGGCTTGTTTAGAAGAAATTGTTTTATTATCTATCAAATCAATTAACGCTTTTATCATACTAGGTTTTATTAAAACTTCGTTAAGTGTTATTTCTTTTGTGTTTAAATAGCTTAAAAGCATCCCATTTATCCAGTTACATGCTGATTTAGGATCACAACCTAATTTAACACATTCATTAAAAAAGTCTGATATTTCCTTTGTTTTAGCTAAAATAACTGAATCATACTTAGAAAGTTCATATTCTTGTATATACTTTGTAACTCTCTCTAATTGAAGCATTGGAATTTCTTTTTTTATTTCTCCTAAAAAGTCACTAGTTACAATAGTAGGTACAATATTTGGTTCAATAAAATATTTATAATCAACTGCATCTACCTTAGTACGCATTCTAATAGTTGTTAAAGAAGAATCATCAAACCTTCTTGTTTCTTGAATGATTTGTTCTCCCTTTTCAAGTAGTTCAGTTTGTCTTTCAATCTCATAATCAATTGCCAATCCTACATTATAAAAAGAGTTAATGTTTTTTATTTCTACTTTTTCTCCTAACTTTTGAGTGTCACTAATTGAAACATTTACATCACACCTCATTTGTCCTTTATCACTTCTAGCTTCAGATACACCACAATAAAGAATTAATGACCTAAGCGTTTCAAGAAAAACTAAAGCTTCTTCTTTAGAATGCATACAAGGCTCAGTTACCGTTTCTATTAAAGGGATTCCTGACCTGTTATAGTTAAGAAGCGAGTATGAATCATAATGATCCAAACTAGCCGTATCTTCTTCTAAGTGAATATCATGGATTAAAACTTTTTTTAATTCATCATTAACGTCTATTTCTAAATAACCATCTATTCCAACTGGTTTAGTTATTTGTGTTATTTGATATCCTTTAGGTAAATCTGGATAATAATAGTTTTTAC
>JAVXAN010000029.1:0-9474 GCA_036660495.1 Bacilli bacterium
ACCAATTAACCGTTCAGTAATTAACGTATCAGGTTTATAAGCACTAGCTTTAATTTTGGATATCTCATTATTTTTATATGAATATAAGGTAATAGATATTACTAAAAAAAACATTGAAGCAATAAAACTATTGAAAAATAATTTTTTAGATAGTTTGGTTTTTTTTTGTTTAGCAGCCTCTTTAAGTATTGGTTTTTCAGCATCACTTTCAAATAAAAACTCGGTTTTATTATTCATTAATATCACTACCTTACTATAATGAGTTAATTATAACATATAAACGAAATTTTATAAATAAAAAGGTAATATTTAATAATTAACACTTGCAGTGTTACAATTGATGTAAAACAAAACTTTAATAAATTAATTCATGGTTATTGAGTTAATTCTTTTATTTTGAATTTTATTCATCATCTACGTCTTCTGAACTTAATAATCCAAGTTCTTCGTGAGACCAGTTGATTGCGGTAACTCCAGGTTCCATACTAATAGCACTTATTATTTCTTCAATAACGGCTTGATTAGTAATTGGAGTTAGGATAATTGCCTTAAGTTTTAATTCAGTTTCGGTTATTTCATTTCTTTCTAAACTATTAAGCATTAATGATGCTTTATTTAATGATTGTACTATTAATGTTCTAATTACTATTTCTATTTTCTTTTTACAAGATATGTTTATTGTATATTGTTCGTTTTTGATTTTCTTTACTGATGACATTATTTTAAGTGCTGCAAGTCTTAATAAAATATTTGATAAAAGGACAAAAAAAGTTCCAATAGTAGCTTCTATTAATAGACCAGATGCACATAAAACCCCAATTGCTGCTACACACCAAAGAGTTGCTGCTGTATTAAGCCCCTTAATGTTGCTTCCGTCTCTTAAAATGACTCCGGCACCTAAAAATCCAATACCAGAAACCACCTGAGCAGCAATACGAGTTGAACTTTCATCAAAAACTCCGTAAGAAACATATACAAACATAAAAGCACCAAGGCAAACTAAAACGTTGGTTCTAAGACCAACCATGCGATGTCGCCATTGTCGTTCTAATCCTACTAAAATGCTTAATGAAAAACAAATAATAATTCTAATAATAAAAGTTAATATGTCCATAATATTCCTCTTTTCTTTTTTCGTGGATATTGATTATAACATATGTTATAATTTATGCATAGTCAAAAAAGGAGTTTACATGAAAAATAAAGAATTATTATTAAATAGCAAAGAAAAAATAGAAAGTAAGGTTATTGAAATATTAGATAATGAAATAAATGACAATCAAGACAATGTTTTTATTAAAGAAGCCTTAGAAGAATTAAAAAGACTATCAATCGGTGGTAAAATGGTTAGAGGCTTTTTAGTGAAACTAGGACAACTGTTGTTTAATAAAGATGATGAAAGCTTTATTGATATAGCGGCAGCGTTAGAAATATTTCAAACAGCAATTCTTATTCATGATGATATTATTGATGAGGGACAGTTAAGAAGAAATAAAGTGACAATAAACGCTGAATATAAAGGACATCATGGTATATCAAAAGGGATATGTGTTGGTGATTTAGGCTTTTTCTTATCATATAAAATAATAAGTGATTTAAATATTAGCAAAACAGTTAAAAATGAGATAATGAAAATATATGCAACAACATTATATAACACGGTTAAAGGAGAAATAATTGACACAGAGCTTCCGTTTGATACGATTGATAACCATATAAAAATGGACGAAAAAATAATATATGATATATACGTTAATAAAACAGCGTGGTATACAATTATTGGGCCAATGTTAATAGGAGCAGTAAGTGCTGGTGCTAGTGTTGAAAGTCAAAAAAAATTAATGGAAATTGGTACCAACTTAGGAATTGCTTTTCAAATCATGGATGATTTCTTGGGCTTATATTCTTCTGATAAAACAATGGGTAAATCTTTAAACGATATTAAAGAAGGAAAACAAACCATTATTTATAAACATGCAATAAGAAGTGCAAGTAAAGAAGAGTTAACAATAATAAAAAAATATTATGGTAATAAAAATATTAATGAAAGTGGTAATATGGAAATTGTTAATTTATTTGAAAAATTAGGTTCAAAAGAATATGCACTTAGAAAAGCTGAAGAATACACAATAAGAGCAATTAAAGGAATTAAAAAAGAAAAATATGTTAATGAAGATACCTTTATTGATTTTGCAAATTATTTGTTAAATAGGAATAAATAAAAACACCTTCTATGAAGTGAACTATTTGAGGTTCACTTCACTATGAGTGCTTTTTTATTTGTTTTACGTTAACTTTTAAGTTAATAATGTCTTGTAGTTGTTTTGAATAAGTTTCATAAAGAGCGACATCTTGTTTTAAAGTTATTACGTTAAGGATTCCCTTACCATTATAACTACCATTTAATTGATATTTAAAGATGAATTCGTTGCTTTCCTCGTTAAAGAAGCTTTCGTTAATTCTCCCATTTAACATATCATTTTCTAAATAACTAATTAAATTCTCGTTTGATATGTTTAGACGTTGTTCAATTATTTGATTATCTACTTTTTTAAGGTTTAATATTCCTTGATTAGAAAAAATATAAGTAGCTACAGCTCTATTTTTACTATCAATAATTATATCAGGTAATATTGCCATAACTATCCCTCCTTTTTTAATATTATTATAGTATATTCTTTTGCATAAAAAAGTAAAGAGTTTTAAGAAAAATATTATAGCTTTGGTAAAGTAAAATTGTTTTTATAATGTTTTTTGTTCTAATAAAACGACATTATGTTATAATGGGATTGGTGATTATTATGATATATTTAGATTATTGTGCGACAACCCCAGTTAATAAAAAAGTTTTAAACTGTTTTATTAGGGATTGTATTAAGTTTCCATATAATGCAAATTCAAGTCATAAACTTGGGCTACAGGCGAAAAGTATGATTGATGTCTCAACTAATAATATTGCAAGAATACTTGGCGTTAAACCTCAAGAAATAATATATACAAGTGGTTCTACTGAGGCTAATAACTTAGCGATAAAAGGAAGTGTCAAGATTAAAAAAGGTAAGCACGTTATTACTACCATATTAGAACATTCTTCAGTTATAGCACCACTTAATAGATTATCTAACGATGGGTATGAAGTTGACTTTGTTAACTTAACAAAAGATGGATTAATTGATATTAATCATTTGAAAAGTTTACTTAGAAAAGATACAGTATTATTATCTGTTGTTGGTGTTGATTCAGAACTAGGTATAAGAGAAAACGTTGAAGAAATAGGAATTCTCTTAAAAGATTATCCAAACTGTTTGTTTCACGTAGATGCTACTCAAATGATTGGTAAGGTTGTGCCTTGCTTTGATAATATTGACTTAATTAGCTTATCGGCACATAAATTTTTTGGGATAAAAGGAATAGGAATATTAATAAAAAAGGAAAACGTGGTTTTAGAACCACAATTAGATGGTGGAAAGGCAACAACGGTATATAGGAGCGGAACTCCAGCAACACCGTTAATAACCACACTTTCAATAGCGTTAGAAGAAGCTTATAACAACTTTGATAAGAAGTTAAAACATGTTACTAACTTAAATAAAAAATTAATGGCTTTTTTCTCTTGCTATAATGATATTATAATTAATAATACTAATAATTCTATTAATCAAATAATAAATATAAGCACGAAAAATGTTAAAGCATCAGATTTAATAAAGAGGTTAGATGAAAACGAAATATATGTATCTTCTAAAAGTGCTTGTTCAAATACGGATGCTATTTCAAAGGCTGTTATGAACCTATACAAAGATGAAAAAAGAGCGGAAAACAGTATTAGAATTAGTTTTTCTTATGTTACATCTAAAAAAGATGTTAATAGGTTTATAAAAACTTTTGATAAGGTTTATAAAAGTTTAGGTGGTAAATAATGAGAATAATTAAAATAGGAGCAGTATGGTGTCCATCATGCCTTGTAATGAGATCTGTATGGAAAAAGGTTTTAACTGAAATTAAGGTTGATATAGAAGAATATGATTATGACGTAAACTATGACGTTATTGAAAAGTATAACGTAGGAATAAAATTACCAGTTGTAATTATGCTAGATGATAATAATAACGAAGTAAAAAGAATAATTGGTGAGAAAAGTAAAGATGAATTACTAATGTTTTTAAAAGAGGAATAAAGATGAAAAAAATAAATACATTGTTTATTAGTTTTATATTATTATTAATTCTTTTTCTACCAGGTAGAGCATCAGCTCTAGAAAAAGAAGTTAATGTTTATTTGTTTTATGGTGATGGGTGCCCACATTGTAGGGCTGAAAAAGAGTATTTAGATACGATTAAAGATAAATATAACTTAAAAATATATGAATATGAAGTTTGGTATAACAAAGATAATCAAAACACTTTAAATATGGTTGCTGATTATTTAAAAGTAGAAGTAACTGGTGTTCCTTTTACGGTTATAAATAACACGGCTATTTCTGGATATAGCGAAGCCACTTCAATTGATAGAATAAATTATAATATTAAACAAGCGTCAAATAATAATTTTATTGATAAAGTAGGAATGGAACTTGGTATAGTTGAAAAAACTACAATAATTGATCAAGAACCCATTAATAAGGAAAATAATCAAGATATGAACATAAAAGTTCCATTTTTTGGTAAAGTAAATCTTAAAAACTTATCACTTCCTGTAATTGCTATTATAATTGGATTAGTAGATGGCTTTAATCCTTGTGCAATGTGGGTACTATTATTCTTAATAAGTACCCTTATAGGTATGAAGGATAAAAAGAAACTTTGGATACTTGGAACAACTTTTCTGCTGGCTTCATCGACAGTATATTTAGCATTTATGGTATCATGGCTTCAATTTGCAAGGATGATAAGCGCAGTATCATGGGTAAGACTTATAATTGCTTTAGTTGCTTTAATTGGTGGTGTTATTAACATAAACAGTTTTATAAAATCAATATATAGTGATGATGGTTGCAACATAGCCTCAGATAAAAAAAGAAAGAAAACTTTTAATAACATTAAAAAGTTTACGCATGAGAAAAGTTTTGCAGTAGCTATGATTGGAATTGTTTTATTAGCAATATCAGTTAATTTAATTGAACTTGCATGCTCAGCAGGACTTCCGGTAATATTTACGCAAATTCTTGCAATGAATAGTTTATCAGGCATGCAGTATGCTTTATACATTCTTCTTTATATATTGTTTTTTATGCTTGATGATTTTATTATTTTTATAATAGCAATTAAAAGTTTTGAATTAAGTGGTGTTTCAACTAAGTATAGTAAGTACTCTCATTTAGTTGGTGGAATTATTATGTTTATAATTGGAGTTTTATTATTAGTAAAGCCAGAATGGTTAATGTTTAATTTTTAATTGATTATATTTTCCATATGTGATAATATTAATTTAAGGTAAAGGTGATAAAATGGAAGAATTAGATAAGAAGACCATTATAAAATTTGCGATATCTATTGCAACCTTATTAACTTTAATAATAATTGGCATTATAATGTTATAGAAAAAGGGTTAAGATAACCCTTTTTTTGTTATAAGGATAAGTAAAGGAGAAAAATATGGGTACTTTATATGTGGTAGCAACCCCGATTGGTAACTTAAATGATTTTTCAAAGAGGGGAATTGAAACTCTTTCTAAGGCTGATCTTATTTTAGCGGAGGATACTAGGCATACAATTAACTTGTTAAACCATTTTAATATAAAGAATAAAATGGTTTCATACCATAAGTTTAATGAAACAAGAAGAGGTATTGAAGTAATTCAAAGACTAAAAGAAGGTTTAACGGTAGCTTTAGTATCAGATGCTGGTACGCCTTGCATATCAGATCCTGGTTATATTATTGTTAAAATGGCTAGAGAAGAAGGTATTAAAGTTATTGGGATACCTGGAGCTTCAGCGGTAATAACATCACTATCAGTAAGTGGCCTTGATACTTCGTGCTTTTCTTTTTATGGATTTGTTCCAACGGAAAACAAGTTAAGAAAAGCTCTTTTTAAAGAGCTTAAAACAGCAAACGTTCCAACAAAAGTACTTTATGAATCTCCAAAAAGGATTTTAAAACTATTAAAAGATATAAATAAAGAAATCCCTGGATGTGTGGTATGTGTGTGCAATGAAATAACTAAGGTACACGAATCATCAATTTATGGAAAAACAGATGACGTTATTAATCAGCTACAAGAAAACACAGCCTTTGATAAAGGCGAGTACACCATTATAATTAATAATAAAAAAGAAGAACAAGAAAAAGTTACTAAAATAAGTTTAGAAGCGTTAATAGTTGATGAAGTAATAAAAAACAATTGTTCTTTAAAAGATGCAGTAGAAAAGGTAAATGAAAGCAATAAGGAAGTCAGTAAAAAAGAAATCTATAGTGCTAATTTAAATTTAAAAAACATTTTAAGATAATATAACAAAAGCCTAATAAAATCATATAATACGATATGAAAAAGATAGTTATATTTAATTTTTTTGTTCAAACAGTGATTTTACTAATTTCAATGAATAAGTATTATGAACCATTTTGCGTTAAACTTATTTATTCATTGTTTTTAATCCTGACTATATTTATACCAACTATTTATGAATACTTTACAAAACGTTTTTTAAAGCCAGTTATTCACTATTTAGTATTACTAGTCTGTATAGTTATCTTTACACTTATAATTAAGTTATAATTGTATTTTATTGTTAATATTATATAATGATAATGAGATAATCTTTTTAGAAAGGATAATAATATGAAAAGTAATTATAATGATATCATTGATATAATATTAACTTTGTTAAATGATGAGAAAATAGCAGACAACATCGCTATATCAGGAAGCATCGTACCATATCTAATATTAAACAAAGAATCGGATTTTTATCATAATGATTTTAACATATTTGTTAAAGAAAACAGCTTATCATATGTAAAAAAAGAGTTAAAGCGTTTATCTAAGGAATATGAATTTGATATAATAATTGATTCAGCTAAATATGCAAATGAAGATTTTGGGTTTAAAATTACGTATGAAAACACGGTTGCTGGATTTTATCCATATACTTTAAAAGACAATAAGCTAATAATTAAAACTTTTTCTTATGATGGTAAAGATAAAGTTATTAAGCAAAAAGAAAAAGTTGTTAGTGGGGTAATTAAAAGCGATATTCTTAGGTTAATAACTTTAAACAATGACAAAACCGTGAGAATAATGAGCCCTGAATATATTAAAGTAGATAAAGAAATGAAAGAATTAACATCAGAATATGATGAATCATTAAAAATGTTAGATGAACTATGTGATTATAGTGTTTTAAAAGAACTAAGAAAAAAGCTTCAAGATTCAGAAATAAAAATAACTTCAAGCGATATAAAGCAAAGTAACATAAAGTTAGTAATAATTTGTGGAGCATTATTACTAATTATGATTTTAATAATTTGCGTTTTCTTAAAAAGATAATATCATTTAATAATTATATTAGTATAATATAAGGAAGGAATTAAAAATGGAAAAAATAGTGTTTCACGTTGACGTAAATAACGCTTTTTTATCATGGAGCGCAATTGAAATGCTTAAAAACGGTAGTAAAATAGATATTAGAAAGATTCCTTCAGTAGTTGGTGGTGATGAAGCTAAAAGAAGGGGCGTTGTTGTTGCAAAGTCAACTTCCGCAAAAAAAGCAGGTGTTGTAACAGGAGAAGCACTATATACAGCAAGAAAAAAAGTTAATGACTTGTTTATTGTTCCCTCAGATATGGAAAAGTATAAAACTTATTCAGAAAAACTTTATACATATTTATGTAATTTTTCTCCATCAATAGAAAAATATTCTATTGATGAATGTTTCTTAGATATGACAGGTACTGAAAAAATATTTGGAGATCCAGTGTCTTTAGCATATAAAATGAAAGATGAAATAAAAAAAACTTTAGGTTTTACGGTGAATATTGGAATTGGGAACTGTAAATTATGCGCAAAGATGGCTTCTGATTTTGAAAAACCAGATAAAGTTCATACTTTATTTAAGGATGAGATAATTAAAAAAATGTGGCCCTTATCAGTAGATGAACTTTTTATGGTTGGAAAAAAGTCGGCAGTTAAACTTCATGAAATGGGAATTGATACTATAGAAAATCTTGCGAATACAGACTTAAACATTCTAATAAGACATTTTAAATCGCAGGGAAAGATGATGCATGAGTATGCTAACGGAATAGATGAATCGACAGTTGAAAAACAGGTAGCTAAAAACAAAGGTTTAAGCCATTCAACAACTTTGCCACACGATACTATAAATATAAATGAAATAAAAGAAGTTCTCCACATCCTATCTAATATGATAGGAACAAGGCTAAGAGAAGAAAAAATGTATACAACTGTTATTTCTTTACAGTTAAAGAATAATGAATTCTTTAGCTATCAACATCAAAAAAAACTGGTAAACCCAGTATCATCTAATGAAGATATATATGAAGCATCAGTAGAATTGTTAAAATCAATGTGGCAAAAAGATCCTATAAGGTTAGTTGGACTTAGGGTATCTGATTTTATTGATAAACCATATGAACAAATATCCTTGTTTGAAACACCAGGAGTTATTGAAAACAGGGATAAAATACAAAAGACTTTAGATGAAATAAACAAGAAATATGGTGATAAAACGATAGTTAATGCCAACTTAATTAATAAATCGCTATAAACCATTGCTTTTTAATGTTTAATGTGTTATATTGAATACAGATTTATATTTTACTGATGGAAACTCCTTAAACAAGTAGTAACTGCATAAAACATTAAATCAATAAAAATAAGGAGGCCCATTATGACAGAAAATAACAAATTTGAAGATAAAACTTTAAAATGCAAAGACTGTGGTAACGAATTCGTATTCACTGCTGGTGAACAAGAATTTTATGCTGAAAAAGGTTTAGTTAATGAACCACAAAGATGTAAACCATGTCGCGATGCAAAGAAAAATGCATTTAACAGAGACAGACGATAATAAGTGTAATTAAATCCTCTTAATGAGGATTTTTTTATTTTTACTATTGATTTTATTAATGTTTAATGATAAGATACTAATGCGTTTATTAAATATATGGCGGAATTGGTGAAGTGGTTAACACGCTAGATTGTGGCTCTAGTATGCATGGGTTCGATTCCCATATTTCGCCCCATTAAGTGAAAAAGTCGAACTATTCGGCTTAATAATAGAAATCGATTTCGAAAGAGTCGTTTTTTTTGTTAGGAGGAATAGGCGTGAAGGCAATAGAAGAAAAAATTGAAATTGATAACGAATTAAGAAAGAAAATACTTAATGTAAAATCATTTAATGAATTATTAGATGATATTAAAACAAAGAAAAATAATATAATAGTAATTTTAAAATAAGAGATAAATGTCAATATATATCGTAAAGTATCTTATTTAATGTTATAATTAAATAG
>JAVXAN010000030.1:0-8871 GCA_036660495.1 Bacilli bacterium
GGTAATAATGTGTTAGCAATAGTAGTGCCAGAGATAAGCTTAGTAGAGTACCTTTTATCAAAGTGTACTTATAAGAAGGTTAAAGATAGGAATAACATTATAATATTTAAGGCGGTTTATAATAATAGTAAATTTTTAATATTAATTACTGGTTATGGTAAAGTTAATATTGGTAGTTCATTAAGTTTTTTAATTAATAATTTTTCAATAGAAAAGCTGGTTCAAATAGGAACAGCAGGTAGTTTAAAGGAAAAAATCGAGATATTTGATTCAGTTGTTTCAAATAGCACCTTGCAGTACGATGTTGATTTTACCTTGTTGGGAGAAAAAGAAGTTACCTTACCAAATCAGCAAAAAGGTGTTTTTTATTCAGAAAACGATCTTAAATGTAGTCTTCAGGAATCATCAATTGGTTGTGGAGTTAAAACCCATGATGCACTTATTATAACTGGAGATTCGTTTATTTCTAATTATAATCTTGCATTAAAATTAAAAAAGACTTTTTGTGCTGATGCAGTTGATTGTGAATGTGCTGATGTAGCTCAGATTGCGTATAATAATAAAATTGATTTTGCTACAATAAAAATAATATCAAATTATGCGTTTGATTATGGTGTTAATCAGTATAAAATGTATGATGAAGAAGCTAATTTAATTTGCCAAAAGGTAATATTAAGATTTTTAAGAGGTAAATAGCTTTTATTTACGGACTGATTTTGGAATGAATAAGCATCTAATAAAAATTATTAAAAAAACAATAAAAACAGGAATTATAAATATTAACATAAAATAGTGCTCCATTATTACTAAGAAGATACTTGTGTTTTGTAAAACTGTGGTAGCTATAAACAAACATGAAATAGAAATTAATATTATTATTACTGATTGTTTTTTAGTTTTAATTTTAGTTTCTTTAAAGTATGTTATTAAACCATGTAAAGATATGTTTGCAAGGGCAATTAAATAAAATATCCATCTAAATGATAATAAGTTTTCAATTCTCAAATCATTATTAGAAATATTTATTTTTTTTAATAGAATGTATTCAGGATATTTAAATATATAAGACATTTTATATCCTAAACAGCTAATTACATAAAATGTTACGAGAACTAGTGATATATTTGTCAAAATGTAGAAAATAATAATACTTTTAGAGTAGTTTTTCGGGTCTTTTATATAGTCTTTTTTAATAGATAATAAAAGAATTGACATAAGTCCACAATTTCCAGCGTAATATAAGGAACCATTTAATATACTGTAAAAATTGTTTGAATTAGTTAGCATAGGAAATATATTGTTTAATTCTACATAATTAATGAGTGAAAACTCTATGTAAATTACTAATATAACAATTATTACAAAAGTTATTTGTGATATTCGGCTTATTGTTTCTAACCGTTTAAATGATATTACTAAAGTTGTTAAAACAACAAGTATTCCAATAACAAAAAAAGGAGTTAAATGTAGGTATTTACTTGATAAAAAAGAAGTTGTAGATCTTATAGCAATTGTATATGAAATTATAAATATTAAAACAAAAAATACGTTAAAAACATTACCAAGAACTTTTCCAAATAATTTAACGTTTTTTTGATATATATTTAAAGATGGGTAATAATTATTTATTTTTAAGTACATTAATACTGGAATTATTCCAATAATACTTCCAATTATAATAGCAATTAATGTGTTGTTGGCAGATTTCCTAAGAATTAATATGTCATTTAAGCCTAAATACATGCTACTAATAATTAGTGAAAAAAGCATTCCAACTTGAACTGAAGAAACCTTATTATTCATTATTTTTCTCCTTTTTAGGGGATTTTATTGATAATTCAATGGATTTTATTTTTACATTGGAAAACGTCTTAAAACTTATATCATTTTTTATATTATTAGTGGTATAGTTTAATTTTTTCATTTGATTGTTTTTCATTTTATAAAATTTTGAGCCATATTTAAGCGCATCACTTTTGTTTGTTACATAAAGGGTATTCAAAGCTTCGTTCATAACTTTCTTAATTTTATTTTCAACTTGCTTTTCAATTTTATGAATTGATTTTTCATGGTCTAGAAAATCAGCTTTGCAGTTATATTCAATTAGGTCAGCACTTATTTTATTGCTTATTTTAACAAAAGGTTTATTATTTTTAAAAGATATTTTTTCGTGTGTTTTTGAAGATGAAATTTTAATACTCCCATAGTTATTTTTCCCGCATTTAAAGTTAATATAAGTTTGACCAGCGTCATTGTTAATTATATTATAACCAATACTCTCATTAACGTTCATGTAAAAACTTAGTCTGTTATTTTTTAAAACAGCTAAATCATCATATACAAGCTTAGTGTCAGGATCACTATCAGATATATTATCCATGTTTTCTCCAGCACTTATTTTTCCTAAAATTCGAACAGAAGGAAGAACTGCTTCTTCACCGTCATTAATTAAATATGAAATAAACTGATCAGTAGTTGTTATGTTGGTTATTCCACTATATTTAGAAGAAGAAAATAAAGCATCTTTTAGGTTTTGAGAAGGTAATGTTTCAAGCGGTGTAATTATTTTTAAAATATTGTATGCTTTGCAATCTTTTGCTACTAAAATAATTGAGTCTTTTTCGGTTTTTGCATCTCTCATAAAAAAGTCGAGATAATCTAATGGATCTTTTTGTTTTAATAATTCTTCATTGATAATAATTACGCCATTATGACCTAAATATAATTCTTTTGGGGAATCAAGCATTGTTGACTGTAAAGCACCATATATAGTGTGATCAGTAGCTTTATAAAACGTAATTAGACTGTTGGTTGATAGTTCAGTCTTTTTAGCATTCATTATTTGAACACCAACTTCATATTCGTTTGGTTTTTTATCATTTATGTCAATTGAAATTGCTGAAACAATGGCAGAGGTATTAATTTCTTTATAGTTATAACATCCAGTTAAATTGAAAACAGTAATTAAAAAAAACACTAATTTTATTTTTCTTTTCATTTATTTTCTCCTTATAAATATGTTTTTAGGATGTAATTTTGATTTAGTATTTAAAATAATAGCATCACTTTGACCATTTAAGTTAAATGGCTCAAAAGGTGAAAAATATGGTTTACCACATGATTGTTCACTTACTAATATGGCTAATAAAATTAAAATTCCAAACACTATTCCAATAAAACCAAATAATGCTGCTAAAATAATTAAAAAAAGTTGCCACCATCTAATTGAATTAACCAATTCAATTGAAGAAAAAGCTAGACTAGCTATTGAACATATACCCACTATTATTATCGTAATTGGAGATACAATTCCAGCATCAACAGCAGCTTGACCTAGAACTAAGGCACCTACAATAGAAATTGAGCTTCCTCCTTTTCCGGGAAAACGGATGTCACTTTCCCTTAAAATTTGAAACATAAAAATCATAGTAACAATTTCAAACACTGTAGAAAAAGGTACTCCATCTCGCTGAATTGAAAAGCTAATTAATAAATCACTTGGTAATGATTCCCAGTTAAAAGCCATTAAGGCAATGTACATAGCAGGCGTAAGAATTGCTAAAATAAAAGCAATAAACCTTACAAATCTGTTTGCAGTTACATTAATACTTTTTTCATAATAATCACTTGGACTTTTAAAAAAGTCTAAAAATAATGTAGGAAGAATAGCAACCTCGTTAGAGTTTTCTACCATTAAAATGATTCTTCCTTCCATTATCATTTGGCATGCATAATCTGGCCTTTCAGTATATAAGTTGGTTGGAAAAACATTTCTTTGACTATTACTTATTGCTTCTAAAACGTAATTAGTGTTTCCAGCATATTCAATATCAATGTTTTTAATTTTTTTATAAATATCATTAACCAGTTTTTCATCACAGGTTTTGTTTAAATAAAAAATGGCAACCATTGTCTGACTTTTTTTACCAACCCTAGCTTCCTTAAACCAAAGATTTTCACTTTTTATTCTTCTTCTTATCATTCCAATATTAGATTGATAATTTTCACTAAAAGCATCAGTTGGACCTTTAAGGCTTTTTTCTTTTTCACTTTTATTAATTTCACTATATAAATCAGCTTTATTTTCAAAAGCTAAGATACCTTTATTGTTTTCAAAAAGAATAATAGTAAATCCACTTAATACATAGTAACTAATCTCTTCTTCAGTTATTTCTTTTCCATTATTATTGGGAATGTAATTTTTAATATATAAAAAAAGGTCTTTAGTTTTAATTTTGCTTTTTTCTTCATCTAATCTTCTTAAAATGAAATCATTAATACTTATTGAACTTGATACACTATTACTATAAATAGCAGTGATGATTTCATTATTAATGGGAATATCTTTATAGGTTATATCAGTAGCGTCACCGGTTTTCTTTTTAAATTCACTAATTATTTCTAATCTTTTATTTTTTATTATCATAAAGTTCCTCTTTTTTAAATATTATTAACAAAGAATGGAATTTAATGCAAAAAAAGGAGATCGCGCAGTTTCCTACGCAATCTCAAAAAGAATAAAAAGGGGTTGGCTAGTGTGATACTAGCGCCAGTTCCCATTTGGGAGCTGGTGCCATTTATAATAATAGAAAGTGTTTTAAAAGTCAAGCACTTTTTAAAAATTATGTTATAATTATTTTAGATTTTAAATGAGGACGTATTATGAATGAGTTAATGATGATAAAAGGCGTTGGGCAAAAGAGTGCAAAGGCTCTTGAAAACATGGGAATTTTTACTAAAAATGACTTAATAAAAAATTATCCATATAAATTTATTGTTCTAAAAAAAAGAAGTTTAGATGATGATGCTTTTTATAACGAAATGGTTATTGATGGCGTTGTTGAATCAACACCAGTAATTGGTTTTTTTAAAGGTGGTAATAGACTTAGCTTTAGGCTTAATACTCAAAATAGAACGATTGTAATAACCATTTTTAATAGATCGTATATTAAAAATAATATTAAAGTAGGTTCTATTATAACGGTAATTGGTAAATATGATAAATATAAGCAGTCTTTAGTAGCTAACAATATCATGTTTATGGCTCTTCCAAATAAAGAATTAATTATTCCTGTTTATCATTTAACTAGCAAATTAACATCAAAACAAATAAATTTATTTATTAATAATTCATTAAATGAAAATGTAGAAAGTATTATTCCAAAAAAAATTGAAAATAAATATAATTTTATGGATGTAAATATGGCTTTAAAAACCATTCATAATCCTGATGATATAAAGAAATTAAAAGAAGCGTTAAAAAGACTAAAATATGAAGAATTATATGAATATATGTATAAACTCTATGTAATGAAGCAAAAACGATATGATCATAATGTTTTGTATGTTAAAAAAATAGATAGTAATATTATTAATAATTTTATTAATACTTTGCCATATAAATTAACTGTTGATCAAAAAGCTGTTATAAAAGAACTGCTAAATGACTTAAACAGCGACATTAAGATGAATCGGCTTCTACAAGGAGATGTAGGAAGTGGGAAAACCATTGTGGCGCTAATTGGCGCATACGCACTTTATACAGCGGGGTTTCAAAGTGCTTTTATGGTTCCAACTGAAGTCCTTGCAGCACAGCATTACAGAAATGCTTTAGAGATATTTTCTAATACTAAATTAAAAGTCGCGTTATTAACTGGTAAAATGACTTTAAAAGAAAAAGAAGGTGTATATAAAGCACTTGAAAATGGTCAAATAGATTTACTAATAGGAACTCATGCGTTAATTAGTGATAAGGTTACTTGGCATAATTTAGGATTTGTTATAACAGATGAACAGCATCGTTTTGGGGTTAATCAAAGATTAACATTAAAAAACAAATCTATGTATCCAGAGACGCTTTTAATGAGTGCAACTCCGATACCAAGAACATATGCTTTAACAATATATGGAGATACTGATGTATCAAGTATAAAAACAATGCCTAAAGGAAGAGTTCCAATAAAAACATATGTAAAAAAGACAAGTGAACTAAAGGAAGTTTTAGAAGCTATATATCAAAGTTTAAAAAACAATAACCAAGTATATGTTGTTGCTCCATTAATTGAGGAAAGCGAAAAAGCATCTTATGAAAACGTTATTGATTTAAAAAGAAAGTTTGAAGTTGCGTTTAAAAACTATAAAATTGAAGTTTTGCATGGTAAGTTAAGTACTTTAGAAAAAAGTAGAATAATGGATGACTTTGCCAGTAATAAAATAAATATTTTAATTAGTACGACAGTAATAGAAGTGGGAATTGACGTTAGAAATGCTACTAATATAATTGTTTTTGATGCACATCGGTTTGGACTTTCAACGCTTCATCAATTAAGAGGAAGGGTAGGAAGAAATAATGTTCAATCATATTGTTATTTAATAAGTGATAAAGATAATAAAAGATTAAAAATAATGGAAAGTACTTCTGATGGATATGAAATATCAGAGGCTGATTTTAAGCTTAGAGGGCAAGGAGATTTGTTTGGAATAAAGCAAAGTGGTGATAATGTTTTTAAACTATCTGATTTAAAGAAAGATTATGATTTATTAGTAAAAGTAAAAAGTGATATTGAAACTTATTTTTCAAATGATATTGACAACAAGTTATAAAAACTATATTATTATAATAGTGTGATTGTATCACACGTCACATCCTTACAATAATTAGTGAGGTGTGAACAAACCCCCTGAAGTTCCCTCGAAAGAGGGAACACTTTTTGTTTATATGAAATTTTTACTATTTTGGATTTTTCTAGATAACAAATATTAATTTATAAATACTATTTTTAAATTATTCATAGTATTTTGCGTTTTATAATAATAATCTCCTAAATATTTGCTTTTGCTTTGCATTAATGTATAAGTAATCAAAAAGGCAAATGCATATTTATAATTTTGGTTATGGCCTTTTATTAAAAAAACGGTCAATTAAATTATAATTATTTTTTTTCTTAGCTTGCAATGGCTCTGATTTTTTTTCTAAGAAATATATAATTGGCTTACTAAATATTTTTGAAAAGAAACGGATGATACCTTTTGTTTCTTTTTTTACACGATTATAATAAGTTGTTAAGTTATCTGTTTGGAAATGTAAAATGTTATTTAACTTATCGCTGTCTAAAAAGTATCCACAGTGAAAGTTTTTTTCTGCAAACGCTACATCAGTTAAGTACTTAATGTTTAAACCGTAGACTTTAAACATTTTTGCTAAAAATTCTCGGTAAGTAGTTCTACATTCTTTGCCACCACCTAAGTTAAATGTTTTCCCATTTAGTTCTTTAGTTTTTTCAACAGCATTTTTAAATGCTAAAGCAGTATCTACTGTCGATGCAATTTCCATTTTTGTATCAAGAGGCATGTGAAACATTAATGGATCAGTAGCAGGGTGCCCCATAATTCCAGTTAAACGAAAAATAGAATAGTTAATATTG
The DNA here is from genome assembly GCA_036660495.1 of Bacilli bacterium. Taxonomy (GTDB): domain Bacteria; phylum Bacillota_I; class Bacilli_A; order RF39; family UBA660; genus JAVXAN01. The sequence goes on from JAVXAN010000030.1 coordinate 7,425, forward strand.
GCTTTTTTTATAATGTCTTCAGTTTCTATTTTAGTTAATGCATAATAATCACCCTCACTTGGTAAAAGTGGGTCTCCAACTTTTATCCAAGGGTTACTTATACGGTCACCATAAATACTAACTGATGATGAATAAAGTAAAAAGCATTTAGGATTTTCTTTTTCAATAGCCTTAATAATGTTTAATGTTCCAAAATAATTTACTTTTCTAGTTAGTTCTGGATTTTTATCGGCAAGAGGAGGAATTATAGCCGCTAAATGGATTATTACGTCCTGATTTTTTACCGATTTTACTACTAAGTTGTAATCATTTATGCTCCCATAGATTATTTTTATTTTATTCTTATAAGGGTGTAACCTTCTCTTACTTTTTTTATTTAGTAATTCTAATACGGTAACATCATATTTTGCATTGACTAGCTGTTTTAAAGTTTCTAAACCAATGTTACCAGCAGCGCCGGTTAATAATACTTTCTTCATTCTATCACCTCAATTCTATTATATCACTTTTGAAAAAATATATCGTAAATTTATGGCGAAAAATTAGAATCAAATTGTAGATAAAACTACGAATGTTTATTGACAGCTTTCTACTTATATTGATTACCTTTATTACTTTTAAGTGTATAATAAAGATAAAAGGTGGAAAGTATAAAATTTTAAGAAAATTAATTATGACTTATTTAAAAATGCTTTATGATGAAGTCTATAACGATTTGGTTAAAAAAGCGGTTATTAAGTAATTATTGATAAATAAATTATTATATTTTATAATAATGAAGAAATTAGTGAGGTAAAACAAATGAATAGCAAATTATATTATGAGTTAAAGCAGGAACTTAATATGATTAATAGTAATGTTAAAACAGAAGGTTTTTTGCAAAACTTTTTAGGAAAAAAGCTTTCTCAAAATAATACTAAAGAAAGCCAAATTGAAATATTTAAATTAATTTATGATGAAACTAAAAATCATGAAATGAATGGTTTAAATAATTTTTGTTATGAAAACATTATGCGTAATTATAAAATTAATGGAAAGATTGCACCAGTTGTTATTTTAAACGATGGTGATGATTTTGATATAATTTTAACTATTTCAAGAAAAGAAGATTTAATAAATATCTATAAAATTTTAGAGGCAGAAAAACTTCGTTTTAAGATACTTAATCAGCAAACTTCAAATGTTATTGAAAAGCGTATGCTTGATGTATCTAATGTATATTATAAGCTTGAAAATAAAACTATTCCAACTAGGTTTGGAAAAACTTTTAGTAATAATTTAAACACTACTAAGGATTATGATAAAAATAAAGTCGGTAATGGAAGAAAATTGTAAAAAGCAGTATTAAAAAAGTATTTAAATTCATAATAATAGAGGTGATTATTATGAAAAAATACTTTTTTTTATTATTTCTTTTTATAATATATTTAATAATTATAAATACAAA
>JAVXAN010000031.1:0-8822 GCA_036660495.1 Bacilli bacterium
TTTTATGTTTTGGAGGTGATATTATGTGGGGAGCTGTTATTGGTGATTTAGCCGGGTCAATATATGAGTATGAGCAATATCAAAAATGTGAATCAATAAATATTAGCAATTTGATAAGTGATAATAGTTTTTTTAGTGATGATACTATATTAACTATTGCAATTTTAGATGCAATTATTAATGATAAAAATTATGCTAAATATTTAAAGCTTTATGGTAACAAGTACTATTATTATAAACCTAACGTTGAAAAATATTTTGAAAATCCGTTTTCACCAGGATTTATGAAATGGATAAAAAGTGATTTTTATGGAAACAGCATAGGTAATGGTGCAATGATGCGAATATCGCCAGTAGGATATTTATTTGATACTGAAGAAGAAGTAATTGAAAACGCAAGATTAGCTACTATTCCATCCCATAATTCTAAGGAAGCTATAGAATGTTCTAAAAAAATTTCTCAAATAATTTTTTTAGCAAGAATGCAATATAGCAAAGATGCAATAATTAAAAAATTGAAAATCAAATTAAAATATAGACGATTTTCAAAGTTTAATTCATCCTGCTATGAAACAATAGATAATTGTTTATATGCAGTTTTTACGTCTGATAGTTTTGAAGAAAGTATACATAAGATTTTGACTTATGGTGGAGATACCGATACTAATGCTTGTATAGTAGGAGCTATGGCAGAAGCACTATATGGTATTGATGAAATTTATATAAATAAAGCTAAAGAAAAAATTCCATTAGAATTTATAGAAAAATTAAATGCAGGATATAATTTTAAAGAAAACAAAAAAGTTTGAATTCTGTTTATTATGGAGCGAAATTAAAAGTCAACGATATACAGTTTCTCTAGTGATTTTTTAGAATTAAAAAACGGTAAGATTAAATTCTTTCCGTTTTTACGTTTCTAGTAATAAGCAGTGTTTATTTTGACTATTTGTTTTTATTTATTACTAATAAGTTGTAATAACTCTTGTACTTTTTCTTTTGGGAAATCACTTTCTTTACTTTCTAATATACTTTTTAAAAAGCTTTGCACGTTTTCACTTTGTGGAATCATAAATCCAGATTCTCTATAAACATCTTCAGCCATAATATGATTAGATTTTGAAACAGCTACAAGCAATGTTTTTAAATCAGTATTATTTTCTTTAGATAAAATGGTTAAAGCAATCTTTTCTTGCTCTACCTTACTTTTAGCTAAATCTTTCATATAAGTAGCAATTATATTATCTTTTTCTTGTTCTTTTGGATATTCTCTCGGAACCATTGTTATTGCATGTGATGGGCATGCCTCCATGCACTTTTTACATCCAATACATTTATTTTTATCAATTATCCCGTTTTCAGTATCAGCTGCTCCGTTTGGGCAAACAAATAAACACAAACAATCTTTAGTACATAACTTTATATTTCTAACTGCATACATTTTTACACTCCCCTTACCTGTAATATTTTTAAACTCGGTACTTTACATATAGGACAAACTTCAGGAACACTATTTCCAACGTAAATAAAGCCACAGATGTCACATACATAAACGTTTGTATTTTCTAAAAAAGCACTTCCTTCTTTTTTATATCTTTCAAGTAAAGACTTTAATATAAGCGTTGATTTTTCTCCCCACGTAATTGCTCTTAATGTAGCCCTATCTTTTTTTTCTAAACACAACTTTTTAATAATTGGATACTCCTTTTCCAAATCACTATTTATCTTGCTTATCAAATCGTCATAGCTATTATCATTATTATTTATAGTTTCTTTACTCTTAAAGTAATGAGATAGTTCATCAAATAAATTACCTTCCTGTTCTAAATATTGTTTTTTACATCCCTTTGATAAATTAGAGCAAATAGCACTTAATTCACCATAAGAAACCTCTCTTAATTTTTCAGTATCATCATGAGAAGCAACTATTTCTTCTTTATCTTCATTCTGAATAACAACTTCTTCTTTAACATCTTCAGTTATTTCCTTAAACATGGCCTTTGGAGCCCCACACCAAGGACACTTCCAATCATCAGGCAGATCAACCCATCTTGTTCCTGGCTCAATACCCTTTTCTGGTATTCCCTTTAATTCATCATATATGTAACCGCATATAGTACATTTAAATTTTTTCATTTTATTCTCCTTTTATTTAACTTAAGTATATCATGTTTTATATAAATTGTAATGTTTACATTACAATTTATATATTAATATATTATTTGACTATACCCTGTTTTTATTATACAATTTTATTATAAGCAGTTTTGCAATGTATGGTAAGCCTTTTAAAATAAAATAAAAAACTTGATATAATTAATACCAGGTTTTTTATTTATAAACGTTTTTAAAAACATCACCTAAGGAAACCATCTGTAAAGTTTTTAATAAATAATACTTTTTGAAACTATTTATGTTTAACTTAAGTCTTTATAAGTGAGGTATCAAAATGGAAAAAGAATTTGACGAAATCTATAACCGTTCATACCAGTTTACCCTGAGATATGTACTAGCAAAAATTGATAATGTAAGTCATACAGAAGATATTATGCAAAATATTTACTTAAAACTATATCAAGTTATAATGAGTAAAGGAATAATTTACATTGAAAACGAACATCGGTTTTTAATTAAATTAGCACGCAATGAGTTGTTTAAATATTATAGTTTAAAAGAAAAAATGAAAAGTGTTTTAATTGATGATTATAATAAATTTGATGCCTTAATACCATTAAACCAACATCATGATTCTGAACTTGAAATTAATAATAAGATTGATGTTAAAACCATTTGGGAAATAATAAGCACTGAATCTCAGGATGTTCAAAAAATAATGTCTCTATACTATTTAAGTAATGATACCATTGAAGACATTGCAACATTACTAAATCAAAACCCTAATACAGTAAAATCAAAGTTATATAGAACGGTAGCTAGGATCCGCCAAAGTTATGGGGGTGTTCACAATGAATAAAATAACAGAGGCCTTAACTAATTATGTTTGTAATCAAGAAAGGTTAAAGACAAAAATTGACCTTAAAAGAAAGAGAGAAAATATATCTATGAAAAAGTATACTAAACCAGCCTTAGCCCTTGGAACGTTAGTAATAATAGCATGTATTATTGTGTTACCGATGTTTTTTCAAAAAGATACTCGAGTTAAAGTATCATACACTAAGTATTTTAGTGAAAACAAAATATTAACTGACGAAAACAAAGCATATAATGCTAAATTAAAAGAAAGCTATGCTAATTACGAAAATGGTACAATTACTATTGATGAATATTTTGCTCAAATAGAAGAAATAAGAAAAGCTAAAAATGATATTAGAACAAAACAAGTAGAACTTAAAGCTAAGTATGCTATTGATGATAACTTAGATTTAAAAAAAGTTGTATTTAGCAAAGATAAGAAAACCGATGATAAATTGAAAGCTATTTATTTAAAAAGTAAAGCTATTAACGATAAAGATTCAGCACTAGATTTAGAAGAAGAAAATTTAGAAAAAATGTATCGAGATGGCACTATCACGAAGGAAGAGTTTAAAGCTAAAAAAGCAAATATTGAAGCTCGTGAAAAAGAAATAGAAAAAGAAGAAGAAGCTTTAGATGCTGAAGAAGAAGCTTTAGATAAAAAACAAGAAGCTGAAGAAAAAGCTGAAGATGAAAAAAAAGAAGCTGAAGATGCTGCTAATGATTTAAAAGAAGAAGAAAAAGATAAACAAGAAGAAGCTAATGATAAGAATTCTAAAGACGAAGAAGTAGAAGATGATAAAAGTACAAATGAAGATGTAGATCAATTTGAAGCTCCAGAAGCTGAAGATACCGAATTATAAATATTTTAAAATTAAAAAATCATAGATTTATACCTATGATTTTTTATTTATACGTTTAATTTAATATTTAATTAAGCGCAATCAGTGCATAAACAGTCACTGAACAATTCTAATTTACCTTGTAAAACTGTTTCTAATCTAGTAATAGAGTTTACCATTGATTGTACTGATTTATTAACTTGTAATAATTCATCGTTAGTTTTAGCAATAACTAAAGCTGCTTGAATTTTTTCTCCTTCTGCATTAAGTATGTGAGAAAGTGCTGTTTGTTCAAGCGCTACTGATTCAATAATATCAGTAATTGCCTCGCATTTTGTAACCCCACTTGGTTTGATAATTGGCATAGACATAAAATCATTTCTCCTTTCATAAATAAAGTATGCTATATGTTAAAACACGTATGTGACTTTATACCTGGTTTTTTCTAAAAATCAAATTCACAATCGTTTTTGTTATATTCAATAATGCTCTCTTCCTCATTACAACAGTGGTGATAACATGGTTTAAGTGTATTTATTTCACATAGCTTTAAATATAATACAACTTTACATGGTTGACAAGTTATAACTATTTTTTTTGTATTTGATTCACATAACGATAAAACAACTTTTTCGTGTAATTCTTTATTGTTTTCACTTGTAATAATTAAACATATTTTGTTTTTATCAATTATATCTACGTTCACAATTAAATTATGTGGTAAATATAATGTCGTAGGTTTTAAAAAAGTATAAAGTTCACAAAACTCTCTACAAGAGTCTACAACCTTAACTTTTAAATAAGCAAGTTTTTTAATTTGCATTTTACTTCTCCTTTTTGTTTTAATCATTTTATTATATGATTATATTAAATTATTGTTATGGCAAAAAGCTTATTAATACATATAATAAAATGAAAAGTAAGGGTGAAAACAATATGATAAAAATAACAAATAAATTTCCATTACTAAATAATTCTGAAAAGTTATGCACTTCTGCTGAATTTATTTCTAATAAATACGTTGTACTTCAGCCTATAAATAAAATAATTATAGAATATGATGCATGCGATAGGAAATTAGTGAAAATTGATACTGATATACCTTATAATAACATTACTAAAGATTGCTTAAATTCTTTATTTTACATGACTAAATTAAATGATAAAAACACTTTATATCGAACTAATAACTGTTATAAAGAAATTGACTCTATTAATTTAAAAATACCAAAGGATTATGTGTCCAATATTAATTCAATATCATCAAACAATACAGATTGTAAAATATTAATTTCTAATGATAAAAAAATTTATTCAGTAGATAAAAACGGAAATTTTATATCATCAGAAATTTCTAGTAACACGACTAATACATTACTTGGAACTAATGTAATTAATTCTACTTGCGTTATAAATCGTTGTGAATGCACATCACAATTACCAAATAAAATAGAAAATCGCTTTACTTGTGCTGGATATTACTGTGGAAATAAATACGTTGCATATACAAAGGATAATTCTGCCTATTTAGCAAGTATATCACCAAACGGGAACATAATATCTAACGAATATATTGATGATAATATAATTATTAATAGTATATTTAGCGTAAAAGGTAATTTACAATTTCTAATAACAAAAAACAATAAATATAACTACATTTATATTACTAATTTAAAATGTTGTAATGGAGAAGTAATTAACATTGACCATTGTAACTTATGTGAAGAAGCATGTGATTGTAATTATAATGTAGATTGCTTAGAAATATGTGATAATTGTAAATATGATTACTTAGAGATAATAAATAATCAGTGTAAAAAACATGAATGTAGTGCTGATAATAACATAATAGAATCGATTGCATTAATTGAAACAGCACTTTCTCACATACTTAATGCTGAAGGTGAAAAAATTCAAAAAATTATAGCAATGACCAATGATCCAGATGAACTATTAAAGGTAAATAATTCAGTAAGTCAAGTTATTAAAAACATAACTTTTTTAGAACATGTTTTATATGATAAATTAGAATTATCAAAAAATTGTGAAAATAAGGACAAATGTTAATTTAACTTGTATTTATAAAGCTTGTAATTTTATTACAAGCTTTATATTTTTAGGCACATTAGCTATATTACCGTATATAATATAGTATAAAATGTTTTTAATAATTGGAGGAATTATGATGAAAGTTGCAATTTTAACTATGTTTAACGGATTATCAAACACATATTCACTAGTAAATGTCGTTAGAGAACAACTACAAATGCTTTTAAATGATAATATTAAAGTTAAAATGTTGGTAAGTGAGCACTGCCCTGATAATGAAAGAAGTGGTGTTTTTTCTGATGAAAGAATAGAATGGGTTAAAATAGTTAATAGTAATGAAGGAAAAATATTTCACTGGAAAACTTATTCAAAAGCTGATGATAAAATATCCGATACCCTTTTTAAAGAAGCTAAATTAATAACCGATGATTTTATTAAAAATCTTAAAGATGTAGATATCTGTATAATGCATGATATTCTTTATCAAGGAGTACATTTAGTTCATAACATTGCAATTAGAGAAGCGCAAAAGGCATTACCAAAAGTAAAATTTATATCTTATACCCACTCAGCTCCTACCAATCATATTAAAGCAGAGTATCCAATAAGCTGTATGTTTTCTCATATGCCAAACACAACTTTTGTTTACCCAACCGAATGTGGTTTAAAGGCTATTGCTAAACAATATAATACCGATATTTCTAATTGTATTTGCATAAATAATAGTGTTGATTTTATGTTGGCAATGAATCCTGAAACAATAAAAATTGGTAATTATATTGACTTTTCAAGTAAAGAAATACTAATTGTTTATCCAGCACGGTTAAACATGGCAAAAAGATTTCATATAATTGCCCAATTTGCCGGATATATAAAAAAGTATTGTAAAAAAAGTGTTGGCATAGTTTTTTGTGATTTTGATTCTGCTGATATTGATCCTAAAGCATATAAATACATAATAAAAGATTTAGGGATAAAAAGTGGACTTACAGATAAAGACATAATATTTACATCTGAGTGTGGCTTTAAAAACGGAGTAAAAAGAGAAACTGTCTTTGACCTATTTTCTCTAAGTAATCTTTTTATATGTCCTTCTTACTCAGAATCTTTTGGATTAACAGTTATTGAAGCTGCTAGTAGAGGTAATTATATTGTATTAAATGAGGCAGTACCAGCTCTTGAAGAAATCGGAAAAAATATTTCTGCTTATTTCATGCGTTGGTCTGCTAAAAACTTTGGCTTTGATACTCAAGAAAACTTTTATCCATCAGAGCGATTATATTACATTGATAACGCTCAAAACATTGTTAAAAAGATGGATGAAAACACAGTGATTCACGCTAAAACAATGGCTAGAACAAGATATTCAAATAAATGGATTTATGAAAATCAATTAAAGCCATTATTGTTAAAATTATTAAATTAGTCATCTGGGTTACAATTAATTTTAACTATTACCTGTTCAATTTCACCCATTAATCCATCAATAAAACCATTACCGCCTAGACTTTTATAGGTATCATATAAATCAGTTATTAATTCTTTTTCATACATTGTAATACAGTTATTTTGAATAATCTTATCATACGATTCAATTATCTTTGTTTTTAAAATAACCTGAATTCCAACTTCCATTTTATCAACTTTCTGCTTATATTTTTCTACTCTTTTTATTAATAAAGAAAATAAACTAATTAAAAATCCAAAAAATATTTGTAACCAGTATTTAAAAACAAAATTTATCATATATATTCCTCTTCTCATATTATTTATATTCAATAATTATTTTATGAGATAATTCATTTATACATATATATAGATTTTTAGTTAATATATATGATATACTTACAGTAAGGAGATTATTATGGAAACTATAAAAGCATTATCTTGGACTTTACTATCTGAATGTCCTATTCCAAAAGACATTACCAATTTACTTGTAAGTGGTGAACAAGCAATTATTGCTTATAAAACGTTTAGAGACTATGCTGTTTTTACTAATAAAAGATTATTAATTAAAGACTCACAAAACCTTACTGGTAAAAAAGTAGAAATATATTCTTTACCATATACTTCAATAAACATGTGGTCTACTGAAAATTCTGGATTATTTGACATAAATTCAGAAGTTGAGCTTTGGACAAAAGCTGGTCATATTAAAATAAAACTAAAAAGTGATATTGATATTAAAAAGTTTGATATGATAATATCAAACGCAGTTTTATGTTAAAAGGTGGTAATAATGGATAAAAATACTAAAAAACTAAAAGAAGAAAAACTTAAATCAAGGCTAATGAGAGACTTTTTATTTATTACTTTAGGTATAATTTTTCTTATTGTCTCAATAATTATTGCTGTTTGCAATAATAACCAAGAAACAAATAATAAAAAAGTCATAACTATTCAAAAGGAAAACTAATGTTTCCTTTTTCTTTGCATATAATAATGTTAGGTGATTATATGATTATTAAATACAATGATAAAGAAGTAGATTTATTAGCAAGACTGATGAGAGCTGAAGCACTTGGAGAAGGTAATTTAGGAATGTTAATGGTTGGTAATGTTGGAATAAATAGAATTATTGCCAATTGTTTAGATTTTAAAAACATTAGATCAATAACTGATATGGTATACCAATCTCCAGGTGGTTTTTCTGGTACTAACAGTTCTTTGTTTTATGGATCATCTACTACTTTAGAAAAAAATCTAGCACAAAGAGTTATTAGAGGAGAATATTATCATCCTGCTACTAACGCTTTATGGTTTTATTCACCGGGCGTAAATGCTATGTGTAGAACCACCTGGTTTAATCAAGATAACAGTGGTAAATACAAAAATCATTGTTTTTATAAGCCTGATATAGGCATATGTACCCAATTATATTAAAAAAACTTTCGTTAGAAAGCTTTTTTTATGGAATCATTAATGTTTGACCAATTGATAGTAAATCTGACTTCA
>JAVXAN010000032.1:0-7955 GCA_036660495.1 Bacilli bacterium
AACAATAACAGTTTATGATGATGCGGACAATTCTATGGAATGTAATCCTGATACACTCATTGATAATACCCCTCCAAGATGCAATGGTGTTGATGGTGCTTCCAATCAATGGACAAATAAAGATAGAACCATTACTCAACATTGTGCAGATGATTTATCAGGATGTACTCAACCATATACAGTTGGAAAATGGAAATATGATGTAAATAATCTTATAGAAGTAAGAGAATCTCAAATAGAAATTTTTGATAATGCGACAAACAAAACAATCTGTCCAGTCAGTGTTTATTTTGATTCAAAAAAGCCTGAGTTACTATCTGAGGATTGGGGTAATGTTTGCTGTAGGGATAAAGGGAATCCTTTAAATGCTGGATTTTCTATTAAATTTAAAGATATATCAGGTGTAACACTTAAATATAATTATAACTCATGTGGAAATATAAATATAGAAAAAGTTCCGATTCCAGAAAATGGTATTCCATTTGGAGAAGAAGCCGAACACATATATTCTAATTATACGGATTGCACTAGTGCAGCACAAATGAGATGGTATTTAACAGATGGAGCTGGTAATACATTAGTACAAGATTCCAAACAAATAACAACTAACAACTGTGATAATGGAATTCAATGTGATGTAAATAAATGGTGGAATGAAAATAAATAAAACTTATTACCTAAACAAATGTTTAGGTAATAAGTTTTTTAATTATGTAATAATATTTGACTATAATTAAATAAAATGATATTATAATTGGCACGATTAAAGGGGAATAATATGGAAAAAGAAACTGATGAAATATATAGTGAAAATATATTTTTTAAAGATGCTAATAAGTATTTTATTAATAGTGAGGATAAGAGAAAAGAACTTATAAAAGCTTATAAAGATGGTGATAAAGCAGCGTTAAATGAACTGGTTATGGGTAGCCAGCTTTTAGTAGCAACAACAGCTAACTGTTATAAATATCCTAATATTGATTTTATGGATTTAATTCAAGAGGGTAATATTGGTCTTATAAGGGCAATTAAAATGTTTGATTTATCTTATGAATCAACTTTTGCTACGTATGCTAACTACTGGATTAAGAACTATATGAATAAGTTTATTAATAAAAATATAAGTCAAATAGTATATCCAAAACATATTAATGCATTGGTTGTAAGTTATAAAAAAATAACAACGCTTTTAGAACAGAGTCTTGGTAGGAAAGCAACGGCTAATGAAATAGCAGAATATATGGGAATCACGCCTAAAAAGGTTGAGGAAATTCAAAAATATGCGTTTGATTCAATATCATTTGATGATGAAATAACTGTTTTTGAGTCTCCAGTAACGTTTAAAGAACTTTTTGCAGATACAAATAGTAAGAGTATTGATGATCAACTTGTTGAAAAAGAAAATGTTAGGGTAGTTAAATCCATTTTAGAAGTTTTAAACGAAAAAGAAAAAATGGTTGTTTTTGCTAGATATGGTTTTAATAATAATGAGCCAAGAACGCTCCAAAGTGTTGCTGATGAATTATTTTTATCAAGAGAAAGAGTTAGACAAATTGAAAACGAAGCATTGCTTAAATTAAGAAAAGTTTGTAATAAATTAAATGATTTTCAAAAAGAAAAATGTTTATATGATTTTTTTCCAAGGTATTCTAAGGAAGATATATTGACTGCAGTAACAAGATTATCTCCTAATCAGCAAAAGATTTTATTTAAAAAATTTGATGAACAGTTAAGAGTTAAAAAAGAAACTTGTAATCAAAATGAAAAAGAAATTATGTTTAGTGTAATTCCAAAAATAGGATATTTATTAGAACACCCATGTTTAATAAAAAAAAATTATAAGAATAATAAAAAGTAATAAAGAAATAAATTCATTTCTTTATTATTTTCAAGTAAAAGGGGAAATAAGGATTATGGATAAAATAAGTTTAGAAGAGTTTAAAAGTTTAAAATCTTTTAATAATGAATTAAATAGAAAAAACATTGCTATGTTTGATGACAATTACTTAATTAAAATCGTTGGTAATAATGAGGATTATTGGAATGATTTATCACAAAAAAAAATAGACGGATTTAATCTTCCAGTTAAGGTTTTAGGCTTAAAAGATGATTTTGAATCGTATTTTAACACGGTTTATTATGCTACTAACTATGATTGTGCTATATTAATTGAACGGTTAAAAAATAAAACGGATTTTTTAAATCTAAATATGAGAAATTATGATAGTAAGGATATTTTAACTTCTTTTAAAAAATGCTTAGAAATTTATAAAAATGGTGTAGATAATGGGGTTGTTCATGGTGATGTTGGTCCTAGAAACATAATGATTGATAGTGCTTTAAATCCCTCGTTTATTGATTTTGAAGCTTCAATAATTAATGATAAACCCTCTTTTTTAGGTTTAACTAGTCCTAATAAAAAATATTTACTTGGGAGTTTAAAATGTAAACAGGACGTGGTTTTATGTGATAAATTATCTTTATTGATAATGTTTATTCAAAGTATAATTAATGTTGGAGTAGGAGAATATAGTCATATAATAGATGTTCAATTTATTAAAAGAAACATTCTTTTAGCTAGATTACCAAAAAAGTACGAAAAAAAATATGTTGATATTTTTGTAAAAAAAGAAATGCCTCATAAAGAAGATTTCTTTATTGATGATTTTGATGATTTAATAAAAAGTGGGTGGGAGTTTAAAATTAAATAAACTCTTTTTTTAATTTTCAGAATTAGAAAAGGCAAGATATATTCCAATTAAAGCTGCCATTATTGCAAAAACTGAAGCCGTTAATCGTAGTTGTTCATCAACCATAATATTATTACTATTACAAGTGCTTTTAGTATCTTCATAGTTATTATAATTAATTGTTAGAAAAACTATTGCAATTATAAAAACTAAAGTTGTTTGAAATTGTGATATTTTTTTTGCTTCCTCATTTGAAAATAAAGTTTCTTTATTTTCAATAATCATTTTTTCATTATAGGCAAGTATTACTGATAAAATTAACGCGAAAATAAGACTAATGGTAGCTATTATTTGAACATCTAATGTTTTGGCTTTTTTTAATTCTTCTGTCATAGTTAATTATATTGAAAAAAGTTCAGTAAATGAACTTTATCTTAACCTAAAAATGGTATAAATATACTAATTAAGGTTCCACCTAGCATTGCAAATAAAGTAAACCATAATAATATTTTTTTATAATTTATACGAATATGAATTTTTTTCTTTTTATTTTCTTTTTTCATGTTTTCACCTCAAAACCATTATAATTCAAAACGAAGAAAAAATAAAGTAATAAAAAATATTTTTTACAATATAGTTAACTATAGGGAGATATTATGAAGAAAATAATTAGTTATATACGTAAAACAGTTAAAGAAGAAAAAGCAATAGTAAGATTTGTAGTAATAATATTTTTTATTGGTTTAATTTCTGGATCATTATTTTTAAATTTTATAACAGAGCATGATAAAAACTTATTAATTAATCAAATTGTTTCGTTTTTTAACAGCATTAAAAAATTATCTACAGACGTATTTGGAATGAAGGTGTTTTATGATAACTTTCTTAGTAACTTTATTCAACTAGCAGCTTTATTTGTTTTAGGTTTATCAATGATTGGAATAATAGCAGTTATAGTAATATTATTTTTTAAAGGCTTTATGATTGGAACAAGCATTGGCAGTATTATTTTAAAGTATCAACTAAAAGGTGTTATAGGTTCAGTTTTATATGCTTTTCCGGTTCTTATTTTAAACGTTTTTATTTATCTGTTTATGGCTTTTTTTGCGGTATACGTTTCTAAAAACTTTGTTAAAGCTCTAATTCATAAAGATACTCTAAATTTTAAAAACTTCTTTGGTAAATATTTGTTAGTTTTTTTAATAAACGTTTTATTAATTGGGATAACTTCTTTATTAGATAGTTATTTAACACCATTATTATTAAAACTATTTACATTTATAGTATAGTAAAAGTTTAATGAAAACAATCTGTAAATAAAATAAATATCAGTAATGACGTTTATTTTTTCTTGTGATATAATATTTTTATTAGGAAGTGAGCTAATGAAAAAGGTTTTAATAGGAATGAGTGGGGGAGTAGATTCTTCCGTTGCTGCATTATTACTTCAAAAGCAAGGATATGAAGTAATTGGCGCTACAATGGTTCTTTTTGATATCAATTCTTCTTGTTTATCTAGTAAAGCACTAGAAGACGCTAAAAAAGTATGTGATAATTTAAAAATTAAACACTACGTTATTGAATTTAAAGATATCTTTAATGAAAAAGTAATTAATAATTTTATTGAATGTTATAAAAATGGTTATACTCCTAACCCTTGTATTGAGTGTAATAAACATCTAAAGTTTGGTGCTTTATATAAAAAAGCTAAGGAGTTAGGAATTGATTTTATTGCAACAGGTCATTATGCTAAAATAGAAGAAGGTTTTCTTAAAAAAGCACAAGCAGTAGAAAAAGACCAAACGTATTTTTTGTACGGAATAAACAAAGAGGTTTTAAACCACACTATTTTTCCCTTACAAGAGTTTAAAAATAAAGACGAAATAAGAAAGTTAGCTATTGATAATAAGCTACCAGTAGCTACTAAAAAAGATAGTCAAGAAATATGCTTTATTCCTTCCAATAATTATCGTGATTTTTTGGAAAAAAACACTAAAGATATTCAAAAAATAGGTAACTTTATAAATCTTAATGGAGAGATAATTGGATCCCATAACGGGATTGCATATTATACTGTTGGTCAAAGAAAAAAACTTGGTATAACAAATAATATTCCTTTATATGTAGTTAATATTAATCCATTGAATAATACTATAACATTAGGAGAAGAAAAGGACCTATATAAGAGTGATATTACTATTTCTAATATAAATATACTAGTTAATGACTTTAGTGGTAATATTAAGGCTAAAATACGTTCTAGAGCTAAAGAATCATCAGTTAATATAAACTGGATTAATGATAATACGATTAAAGTTAAGTTCATGGAACCGCAAAAATCAGTATCCAAAGGTCAATCATTAGTTTTTTATAAAGATGATATATGTTTAGGTGGAGGTATAATTATTTAATAAGATTGACTAATAACGTGCTAAAGTTATATAATAAACATATATAGAGTAGGAGATAATGATATGAGAAAGAAAAACGGATTTACCCTAGTAGAATTAATTGTAACAGTAGGTTTAACAATAACTATTTTAGCAGTTGGAATTACTAGTTATATTACTATAGGTAATAAGCAGAAAAAAGAAGCTAAAGAAATGGTAGTAAAACAAATAGAAACAGCTGGTCAACAGTACTTTGAATCTAACAAGTATTTGTTAGAAAATCTAAACGGAAGTAATTATATATCATTACAAAATCTTGTTCAAGAAGATTATTTAAACATTACTATTGATCCAACAACAAAAAAAGAGTTTGATGGATGCTACATGGTTGTAGCAACAAAAATAGGAAAAAAACCAATTAAATATACGTTTCGAGAAGAAAAAAGTGGCGATGCCGATTGTAAAATGGGATATGAACAAAAAACTTCAACTGAGCCAAAGCTAGACTATCCAAACATCAGTATTGATATAAGTGGAAAAAAAGGACTAGGTGATTGGTATGTTAATCCGGATTCACCTTTACCAAACGGTGGTTATGTTAATATTACTATCACTGCTAGAAGTAATAACGCAGATATCAAAAAGATAACTTGGAACAAGATAAATCAAACTTTATTAGATTGCGATAACAATCCAACAGATAAAAAATGTCAAAAAGCTGTTGTGGTTGTTAGTGTTGAGGGTAAAATGATACCGTATACAGCAAAAGCAATTGATGAAAATGGAAGATCAACTGAAAAAGAAGAACAAATATCAATAGATGTAACTCCTCCAATATGTAAAACCCAAACATTTGATCCCCAAAAATCAGGTGATACCTTATGGATAAATAAAACAAATTACCCAAGTGGAAGAAAAGTTACTCAACACTGTACAGATAATTTATCAGGATGTATAGATGAATCTAACAATGCAACTATTTCTGAGGAACGCAATAATAATTCTGAAATAGTTATTTCTGATTGGGCAGATAATAAATCAAATTGTCCCGTTGTTGCAAACATTGATAATACTCCTCCAACATGTGGTACTGAAAAGGATATTCCAACTCAATGGGTAAATTATGGTAGATATCGTGATATAACTTGTGTTGAGGAGAGTGGTTCTCTTTGTAAAAACAACACCTTTCCCCAGGTGTTTAATGATGAAGGAGTAACGGGAGAAATTACCATTAAAGATAATGCTTTAAATGAAACTAAATGTACAGTTGTAACTAAAATTGATAAAACGCCTCCAGTTATAAATACAGATACAAAGGTCTTTGATAATGCTGTCGTATATCATTATAAAGATTACAAAACCGGGGATACTCTAGATGGTGATACTTTTTATGATTCTGATGGTAATCCTATTTATACAAAAACAACTGATTCTAAATCAGACAAAATTTATGAGTTGCAAGATATTAAATGCTTCAATGACAAGGTAAGAACTTGCACAGCGAGTTTTATAATTCCAAATGTACCTGGTGCTTTCGATGTGGTAGATTTAAACTTAAATAATACAAATTTTGATATAAGCGGGGAAAAATCTTTTACAAGAATATCATCTACTATATATAATAAAAATGGAGAGCGCACAATTTCAGGAGGTTGCAAGAAAACAGATAAAGATAATCCTTGTAATTGGTTTTTGACTTATAATGCAATAGATAATGCTGGAAATTCCAGTACCCTTATCTTTAATTTTACAGTTGACTATCTTAAATAAACTCATTTTGAAGGAGACAAATTTTGCAAGTAAAATTTAATACTCAAACCATAGTTGGAATTATGCAATAATAAAATAGGAGAATAATATGAAAAGTAAAGATAAAAAATATGGCATAATGATTGGTATAATAGTGCTTTTATGTATTATTATCATTGCGGTTGTAGTAGCTTGGGGATTAGGATATATTCGATTTGGGAAGGTAGATAATAGTAATAATAAGTCTATGAATCAGTTAAATAAAACTAATGATAAGGATATATATGCAAATTATGAAAATTTTTTATGGTCTGATAAATATACGAAAATAGAACCTTATGAAAACTGGAAATATGAGATAAAAAACTCTAAATTATATCTAACAAGAAATGGAAAAACAAGTATTATAAAAAGTATTGTAGGTACCCCTAAATATTTTACAGCTACAATATATGGTGGTACGATAGGTAAGCTTATTGTTATGACAGAAGAAGAAGATATTTGGGTTATATCATATGGTGAAGAAGGTATAAATGATAATACAAATGGTGATTCTTTTAGTAAACTGCCTTTATCCGCAAAAATAAAAGATATGACTCTTGGTATGGAAAATTATTGGTTTGAAAATAAGATGTTTTATTTAACAGAAGATGGAAGATTAATTAATGAAAAAGGAATAGAATGGAAAACTATCCATGCTGATCATATAGATTGGATTGGTTATCCGGGTAGTGGAATTTCTGTAGCCATAAGTCCAGATAATTCACTATCATACTATAAAGAAGAACAAATAGAACCAATAAAGATTAAAGATAAAAACGGGAATTTAGTAAAGGCAAACCTATTAATTCTTGCAGGCAATAGCAATTTAGGTGGAACAGGTGACTTTGAAAGAGTGTTTGTGATTACACACGATAATAAATTATTATATTTTGATGAATCAACTAAGATGGTTGCAAAAGAATAC
Source organism: Bacilli bacterium (assembly GCA_036660495.1). GTDB lineage: Bacteria > Bacillota_I > Bacilli_A > RF39 > UBA660 > JAVXAN01. The sequence continues at coordinate 7,797 of JAVXAN010000032.1, forward strand.
CGTGGTACTGCAAATACAACAATTACTTCGTATGAATGCAAAAGAGTATCAAATTCTACTGGTACTACATATGATGTGGTAATAAAATTATCTAATAATCAAGAAATTAAGTTTAATAATACTGATGAACCATACAAAATATTATAAAATTAAAGGCAC
>JAVXAN010000033.1:0-7886 GCA_036660495.1 Bacilli bacterium
GCATCTTTTAAAACATAAAATATTGATGTTAATGAAAATAAAATACTAACTGCATATATTATTAAAACCGTTTTTCTTTGACTAAACTTTTTATTTAGTAACTGGTGATGAAGATGTTCTTTATCAGCTTCATATATTGGCTTTTTATTAATTATTCTTCTTATTATAGCAAAGAAAGTATCAAGAATTGGAATTGCTAAAATAAGCATTGGTACAACTAGAGAAGTTAGTGTTACCGCTTTAAATCCAACTAAACAAACAACAGAAATCATAAAACCTAAAAACATTGACCCTGACTCACCCATAAATATTTTAGCAGGATTAAAGTTAAAGATTAAAAATCCTAAAGATGCTCCTATCATAATAAAGGTTAAAGTTATTTCTAAACTACCTATATTATGCATAATAAAGGCAATTATCCCAATTGTTGTAAAGAAAATTGCTGATATCCCAGCGGCTAAGCCGTCTAGTCCGTCAATAAAGTTTATACAATTCATTAACGCTACCATAAATATTATTGTAAGTGGATATGCAAAGATTCCAAAATCAAAATAAAGTCCAAAAGCTGATATATCATTTAATAAGATGTTACCATAAAAAGTAACAATGCATGCTGCAACTACTTGTCCAATAAGTTTTTGCCTTGCTTTTAACGGACTAATATCATCAATTATGCCAGTTAAAACAACGATAAAACTCGCAATTAATATTGCAAGCATTTGAGTGTTTTCTTGGGCAAATAGCATGTAACCAAAGATAAACCCAAAAAACATCATAAGTCCTCCAGCCCTAGGCATCGGCTTTTTATGTATTTTTCGCTCATTTGGATAATCTACCGCTCCAATATGTATTGATATCTTTTTTACTAACGGAAATAATATGGCAGTAAAAGCCATAACAAAAGCTACTATTTTTAATACTTCAATTATTTTTTCATTCATTTTAATCACCACTATTATAATTTTATCATAAAAACAAAAAAACAACTATTGTTTTTATTATTATAAAAAAAATAGACACATAAAATGTCTATTTATCAAAGCCGCTTTTTTCTTTTATTATGTATAATGGCCTGTTTAAAGTATTATCATATATTCTTATTATATATAAAGAAATAACTCCAAACGATAACATAATTAATGAAAGGATTAATATTATCATCCTAAATCCTAAATTCCCAAAAAGAATAAAATTTAATACGCCAATAACAGATACTATTATGGATGCTATAAGCACGTATTTAAGTGGTTTAGTTGAAAACGAAACAATTCCTCCTAAGGCATAGTTAATCAAAACAGTAATTGACCACTTTGATTTACCATATACTCTTTTTTCTGGTGAGTACGGTACGTAAATAGTGTTAAACCCAATCCATGAGAAAATCCCTTTTAAAAATCTTTTATGTTCTTTTAAAGATAGTATGGCATCTTTTACAGAAGCTTTAAACACCCTAAAGTCACTAGCTCCAGGTAATAGTTTAACTGATGATATGTTGTTCATTATTTTATAAAACACTGCTGTTAAGGCTCTTTTTAGCTTTGATTCATCACTATATGACTCTCGGTATGCTGCTACAGAATCATATTCCTTATTTTCTAACAACTTCTCATACATTTCAACTAACACTTCAGGTTTTTGCTGTAAATCAGCATCAATTATTGCTACGTATTCACCTTTGGCATGTTCAAGCCCAGCATACATCGCCGCTTCCTTACCAAAGTTTTTAGAAAAAGTTATTGATTTTACCATTTTATCATTTTTACTTATTTCTTTTATTTTAGAACCGCTATCATCAAGCGATCCATCATCTACAATTATTATTTCATGAGTGATTTTTTTACCTTTCAATGTTTTTGATAATTCTTCATAAAATTGTTGGATAACTCCTGTTTCGTTAAAACAAGGAACTATTACTGAAAGTTTCATTTTACACCTCTTATTTTTTTATATTTATAATTTGAGACCATTTAGCTAAAACTGGAGGACTACTATAATCTTTAGCCGATTCTCTGGCTTTTTTACCTAATTTTTTTCTTAGCTTTTCATCTTTTATTAATAAGTCTATTTTTTCAATCATCGCTTGTTTATTTCTATTTTTAATTAAGTATCCATTTACACCATCTTCAATTATCTCATTAGCTCCCTGGGCACTATCATACGCAATGCACGGTACTCCATAAGAGAAGGCTTCCACTAAAACCAGTCCAAAGCTTTCAGTGTGTGAAGTCATTAAACAAATAGAACTATTTAATAATATTTCATTAATATAATCCTTATTTTGATATCCATGAAATATTACTTTATCCCCTAGTTGCAGTTCTTCTGCTAAATCCATCAAGTTATTTCGTTGCATTCCATCTCCAATTAAATTGAGTTTCCAAGTTGGGTGATTTAAAGTTAACTCTTTAAAAAGTTTTAATAAATCATCAAACCCTTTTTCTAATGAGAGTCTACCTATTGCAACTAAATTATCAGAATCAAGTTTAGAGGCTTTAGCTGGATAATTATCAAGCGAGTGGGAAATATAAATAGCTTTATTTTGCAAATACTTTTTATAATACTGAGTTAATTCATCAGAAACCAAAACTAAATAATCTAGCCTTTTACATGATGCAACTAGTGCTCTTATGTATTTTTTTCGATTATTATGATGATTATGCTCCCAGGCTATTTTCACAATCCGCTTTTTTACAAACAAAGATACTAAAAAGTTATGAACTATTTTAGTTGAAATAACTACGTCACTATCTAATTTTCTAAGTATTAAGCTAGTTTTAATGTATTTAGCATATCCAACTTCAGCTGATTTTTTAATTCCTTTAAAAAAAAGTTTAAAGTTTTTCCTTTTTAAATAATAAAACATTTCTTTCTTATTTGGCCTTAGATTAGTTAAATAAGTTACTTTAACCTTTTCATTTATCTTAAACGCTGGATCTTTATATAATCTATAAACAGATAGTATCTCTACCTCATATTTTTCACATAATAAGTTTGCTAAAGTAGATACTGCGTTTTCTACTCCACCATATCCTAAGTGTAAAGCTAAAATTGTTACTTTTTTCATTTTATCACCTTTTCTATTATACTAGATATTAAAAACAACGTCAAAACTTAGGCCGACTTTTGTAAAGTGATCATTCCATATCAATAATATCTTTAATGCTTTTAGCAAACTTACTTTTATTTGAAACATATTTTCGTGGAATAAAACTCTCGGTTTTTTTTAAGCAGTCGTTTATCTCATCAACGTTATATAGTGGAATAACATACTTCCTATCCGTGAATTCTGCTATTATTTGAAGCTGATGATCATTAGTGTGTTCACCATACTTTTTTAACCTAGGCACAGCTATTATCTTTTTATTCATCTTTAAGCACTCTATAATAGTGCCAACTCCACCATGAGTTATTATAACGTTTGCTGCTTCAACATATTTGTTTAGTTCTTTTTGTGGTAAAAAATCAAACGTTTCTATTAATGTACTATCATACTTAGTACTACCTATTTGGGCAATAACATGATCTTTTATTTTTCCGTTTTTGACGTTTTCTACAATAGCATCAAGGATTCTAGTAAAGGGATCATCTTGAGTCCCCAGTAAAATTAAAATCATTAAAATATCCACCCCTTATATGTAGCTTTAGGATACAATTTTAGCATCGATTCCCACTGAACAATAAAAGTATCTGCAATAGGATAAACTAAGCGTCCTGTTAACGTTTTTGTGCTAATATTTGCAAAAGATTCAATGTAAATAACTTTTTTTCTAAAAATCTTAGCTATATAGCACATTGCCACGCATGTATGAGCTCCAGTTGTTATAACAACCTCCGGTTTAAACTTTAAAAATATAATAAAACTTTTAACAATGTTACAAGGAAGGGTAAAAGCATATTTAAACATATTTTTTCTGTTACCTGTCATTAAATAATCAACTCTGTTTTTATATTTATCTTTTATAGACATAGTTGATTTATGCTTTTCTGTTACAATTTTATAATCATAGTCTTTAAAGATACTACTTAATTGCATCATTTCTGATAAGTGTCCACCCATACTTGAAATAAACATAACTCTTTTCATATAAAATCCTCTTTCTTTTAAAATTATAGCAAAAAAAGAGGCTATTTAAAACCCCTTATTCATCTTCTTCTAAAGATACTCTTCTAACTCTAGATTTATCGGAATTCAACTTTTTTCTTGCTTCTATTAATTCTTGCTGTTTTAATTTCATTTCTTTTTTAGAAATAGGATACTCATCGTTTTCTACTTTTTTAGCAATCACTTGACGCTTACCAGCTTTTAACTTTGAGATTTTTAGTTCAAGCTTTGCTATCTTTTTATTGTTTGAAGTAAATGCTTTCTTTATTAAAGTTATTATAAATATTAATATAACAAGAACTAGTAACATAAACAAGCCAAAGGCTGCATATGAACTTAGTTTTATTTTTTCATCTTTAATGTTGTTCATTTCTTCATAATACCTCTGAAAAGTATTATCTTTTGAATCATATGTGTAAAAAGTCTTAATACCGGTATCTAAGTTAAGAGCATAAACTAAGCTAAATTCATCCCTATGATCTTCCTTATACTTCCAAGCATTAATTTTACTTAGCCCATATTTTACCGTTGTTTTTACAAATCCTATAGGAGCTTTATTTTTAACGTTATTTAATATAAATAAATTTGAACCAAGACTTTTTATTTCAACATAAGAAGTATAACTTTTTGTTTTTTCATCATATATATATAATTTTATTTTTCCACTTTTATCTTTTAATCCAACTAACGTTAGTTTTGCAACTTCACTTGTATAGGCTGCAACTTCCTGATTTTCTATTTTTATTTTTGTCTCAGTAAAGCCTACTGGAAGTTCGGTAACTTGACCGGCCTTTCTAACAATGGAATATTCTTTTTTTCCTATCTTTACTTTTATTGGATCAAGTTCTAAAACCGTAGCGTTTATTATATAGTTTTTCTTTTCCCCATGTTGTGCAGTTACTACTATTTCTACTTTATTTAATCCGTCATTTACTAAAACCACCCCAGTACCACTAACTGAAGCTGTTTTATCCGCAACTATTGCACTGATGTTTATTTGAGTTGTATCAATTGGTAAAGTAACTGAATATTCAGTAACATCTTTATTAAACACCGGGCTTAATTCTGCCCCTTCTACCAATAAAGAAGATAAGTTATTGTTCTTACTATAAGTTGATTCTAATTCAGCTTGAGTCATCATTCTAACTGATGAAGAATTAACACCTGATAATACTTCATTAGTTGTTGTATAATCAAGAACTGATGCATTAATTGGCTTAAACGTTACAGTTCCTGATGATAAAGCAACAAAAGTATACGAATAACTAGCACTTCTCTTAGAACCATTACCATAATCTACCACATGAAGTTGTCCACCTGTTAACCTTGCTTTTGAAGAATCATAGCCAAGAGTATATTCCCATGACCCAATTGATGCGTTTGATGATACGTTAACCGTTACCTTAAAACTACTTCCAACAATTGCTGTGTTAGTTGATGCTGATACGCTTATTTTAGCACTTGCAGCACTTACCCCTGGTAACTTGATAAAGAAAGCAACTGCCAGTAGTATACTTCCTAACAAATAATTTTTTATCGTATTTTTCATGTTTCCTCCTATTGTGATATTGATCCAGTACCTAATAAATATTTTTGAATTAATAATAAATCTTTAATTGTAATTGCACCATCCTTACTTACATCAGCTGCCTTTTCATAAGCTCCTGATAAGTTTTGTGCACCTAATAGTTTCTTTTGAACTAACAATAAATCTTTAATTCCAATCATTCCGTCTCCTGCTATATCTCCATAAATAACAGAAATATACTGAGCGTTATCAACAGTAATAATATCTCCAGTTGCAATGCTGCCACTTGTCTTTGAATTCCAAGCACTATTTAAAATACCAGCACTTGCTCCAGCATTTACTAAAGCTTGTTTAACTGTTGATATATCAGTTGCATACCTAATTCCTGTTAAATATCCAGTTGCTAACGAATAACCAGCACTAGCTACTTTTACTGAAGGAGTAATTGTTCCTGGATTTTCACCAGGATCACTTGAACCACCAATTGTATCGTTTCTAGCTACTTTATAGGCAGTATCAGTCATCGTTCTATATACTGGAATAGTAAATACGTAAGCGTTATCTATTGCACCTTTATCTGAATATGAATTATAAATTGATTTAGCCTCACTTCTCGGTGCCATTATGTTAGTCATATACTGATGAGTATACGTGTTATATTGTCGATCTTTTGATACGTTATACTTTTGAAAATACAAAGTATCTTGTCCTTTTTTTATATACTTATCACCAAGAAATTTTGCTCCCCCAGTAATTGATTTTTGAACAGAATCCCAACCAACTGATTTAGCATATTGTAATCCTTTTATGTAATTATCTACTCCACTTGTTGCTCCAATGTTAAAAAAGTTATAATATCCTTCGTATCCAGGAGTTGTTCCGCTTGCTGCTGAGCCCATTGTTGAACCCATTTCTTGCTTAGCTCTTGCTGCTAGTAAAGTAGCACTTACGTTTTCTTTTGCAGCAGCTTGAATAAAAGCACTCGTATATGTTCTATCAACTCCGTTTTCTTTAAACGTACCGTTCATAAAAGTATCACTTAAAATCGCAGCAACTAAAGATTCACTTTGCGTCGCGTCATAGCTAAGTTTTTCAAACATGAATACCGTATTACCACTTAAAAAGTTTCTAGGATCCATATAATATGCAACAGCATCATAACAAGGAGCATACCACGAAGTACCATCAACTATATGACCATTTGGATATATTGAATTAATAAAGAATAGTGATGGGTACAAATTGCTAACCGCGCTTGTTCCAATCGAACTTTCAGCAGTAACTGAATCATTCCAAGAAAGATTATTATTATCTGCTTTAAACACCCAATTTGGATGAAGTGCATGTAAACGTCTTAAGTATGGTTTATAGCTTTCAGGAAAATTTTGTAAGTTTAATAATTCTTCAAAAGCTGCATCATCATTATAAGACCTAACTTTTATTTTTACACAGTTATCCCATACATATCCAGTATATTCTTTAGCAGCGTAATCAAACTTAACCCCATACCAAGTTTCCATTGAACTATTAACAGGACCTATTTTAGTGTTTATATATTCTAATTCGGTATTATTATAAACCCTAACATCATCCGTTCCAGACTTAATAATTGGATAATTAGTTCCAGGCCCACTTCTTACTTTACAAGTTTTATTAGCCGTATAAAAAGTTTCCTCTCGGGCTTGAAGAGTTGGCATATCTAAAAAAGGTAATAAAAATACCATGCTTATTATAAATAAGGGTGAACATTTTTTTACAAACCTTCCCATACTACCAACTCCTATCATAGGTATTATATCATAAAACAAAGATGCGTTTTGTCTTTTATATAACAATACTATCAATATTTGTAAAATATTGTAAAACTTTTATTATAGTCTTTTATCCTACTGTACATACTAATAACAAATAGTTTATGATGGTAAAGAGATTAATTGTTTTTTGTATTATTTTGTTGTATAATTAAAACGCTAAAGGGGTGGTAAATTGGCAAAAGAGAAAAAAAAGAAACTAAAAAAAATGGTGCTTATTATTATGCCATTGTTAATTTTATATTATTTATCAAGTGGATATTTTGTAAACGAAATATACTACTATAGTTCTTCTAAAAGTATAACTTCGCTTTTTGTATATGGATTAATTATTTTTACATCCCTGCTTGTTGTAATATTTACAATATGGGGATTCATCTTAATTAAGAAAAACAAGTTTAAAAAATGCTTATGGTTTTTATTTTTAATAATATCAATAATTATG
>JAVXAN010000034.1:0-7400 GCA_036660495.1 Bacilli bacterium
TAAAAATCAAAGCATAAATGTCTCTAAGACGCATTTTTATTTTACCCATATTATCACATAATAACATATGAAAATAATACTGATAAAATATCAGTATTATTTAATAAAGTAATGATTTATCAAAAAAAACGCTAATGTTAAAATAAATATTGCTATTAACACGATCAAAATAAGCATTCTTAAATTATTTTTTTTATTTAATTCTTTACTTAAACCCGTGAAATCTTCAAAATCATTTTTTGTAAACATATTAGAATCAGTATAAAAAGTTCTATCCATTTTACTAAGGGTATTAACGTTTGTAGTATTATTTTCCCCTGATTTTATAGGTTCAGTTACAATGGTGTTTTCACTAGGTTTCAAATCTGGAAATAAATCTAAAGCCTCTTTTGTACTAGGATCCACTGCTGTCATAGTCATGGTGTTAATTAAATCTTGTAACTGTTTTTCTTCTTCCTTTAACTCATCATATTTTGCTTCATCATTTTTTATTCTTCTTTGTGTAAACGTAGTATATTTTTCTTTTTCTTTAGCTTCTTCCATAAAAGCTCTTTTGTTTTTCGCCTCATTTATTATTGTGTTAATATCGTAAATTTTTTCTTTTTCCGGAGCCTGATCACCTTCTAAATCTAAATCTTTAACATCATAATTTTTAAAAGTTCGATATTGCCTTGTGTCATATTTATCATCAAGCATGTTCTTAAGCTTATTAACATCTATTTCTTTTGCCGAATCAATTATTGACATATTACGATACGTAGTATCTCGATATATATCATCATATACGTCTTCATACAACTTAGTGTTTTTATTTGTTCTTTGATATTTTTCATTATTAACGCTTACGTATTTATCCATTCTTGACTTCATGCAACACCTCCTGAAATAGTATTTTATATGATTATAATACCATACTTTACGCTTTTTTTAAAGTATTATTGATTTTTTTTAACTTAGTCAATATAATAGTACTAGTGGAGGATGAAATGAAATTTAAGGTTGATAAAGAAGCTTGTATTTGCTGTGGTGCCTGTTGTGCAATATGCGAAGAGGTTTTTGAAATTTCTGATGACGATGGCGTTGCCGTTGCTAAAAACATAGTAATAACAGATGAAGATGTTAAACAAAGAGCTATCGATGCTACTGAAGGCTGCCCAACTGATGCTATAACAAAACAATAAAATAAAAGTTGCTTTAAAAAAGCAACTTTTTTATTTGTTTATCGCCATATTATATAGTTGTTTTACCTCTTTTACAGATAAATTTCTTTTTTCTCCAGATTTTAAATTACCTAAAGTTAGAAACCCAAAAGATTCTCTTTTTAACTTTAACACGTTATGTCCTACTGCTTCTAACAACCTTTTAACCTCATGGTTTTTACCATCATGAATGGTTATTTCTAAAATAGAAGTAACGCTTTTTTTATCGATTTTTTTTAATTTTACTCTAGCTGGATATACTTTCTTATTATCTATTAAAACTCCTTTTTTTAAAGCTTTTACTTCTTCTCCCGTTACAATTCCTTCTACTTTAGCAACATAAAACTTATCAATTTTACTAGAAGGATGCATCATTAAATTAGCAAACTCACCATCGTTAGTTAATATCATTAATCCCGTAGTATCGTAGTCTAATCTACCAACAGGGTAAATTCTTTTTTCTGTATTGAAAAAATCAAGCACGGTTTTTCTGTTTTTATCATCAGCTGTAGTAGATACAACTCCTCTTGGTTTATTAAACAAATAATACTCTTTTTCTTCTCTTGAAATTATTTCGTTATTCACCATTATTTCATCTGATCCTGCTGCTTTTGTTCCAAGTTCAGTTACCCTTTGACCATTAACAAAAACCTTACCAATCTTTATTAATTCCTCAGCCTTTCTCCTTGAACAGTAACCAGACTCTGCAATTATTTTTTGAATTCTCTCCATTATTCCACCTTCTTTATACTTTTATGGTTCTTCATTATCTTTTTTATGCCAGATGCCTTAAAAGCAACAGTTGCAATCACCTTATCTACCATTACAACAACCCCTGGCCCGTGAATATCATGGATGACGTTATCACCAACCTTAATGTCTGAATCTTTGTTAAACATTAAATTTTTATCAAATTTAATACCAAGAATCTTTTTCTTTTTAGTAACAATCATACAATCTTTATCTATTTCAGTAATAAACCTACTTTGCATATTTGCACCTGTTCTACCAAATAAAGTCCTTTTCATAGAATTTAATAAAAACAATCTTTTTTTAGCTCTAGTAAGTGCTACATAGCATAGTCTTCTTTCCTCTTCTAAATCAGAATTATCTTCCATTGAATTAATATGTGGGAAAATGTTTTCTTCCATTCCAATTACAAACACATAATTAAATTCCAACCCTTTTACCGCGTGCATTGTCATTAAAGTCACCTTGCTAGAAGCATCGTTTTTCTGCTCATTAACATCACTTACTAAACTAATTTCATTTAAGAAATCTTCTAATGATACAATACCACTTTTTTCCTCAAAATTCTTAGTAATTGATTTAAATTCATCTAAATTTTCTAATCTTATTTCTGATTCCAAGGTTTTCTCGTTTTCTAAATCTTTTTTTATGCCAGTTAATTCTAAAACGCAATCTATTAACTCTGTTAAGCTTAAATTTTCTGATTCTTTTTTCAACTTTAATATCAAACTTTTAAATTCTGTTTCTTTACCACCTGAAATAGCTTCAAACATAGAAACATCATTTAATACCGCACTGACATTTAAATTATCCAAAGTTTTTGTACCAATTCCCCTTTTAGGATAATTAATAACTCTTAAAAGAGAAACATCATCCTTCGGGTTATAAATAAGCTTTAAATATGCAATAAGATCTTTAATTTCTTTCCTTGAATAAAATGCAAAAGCTCCAACTATTTTATATGGAATAGAACTATTTAAAAAAGCCTCTTCTATTGTCCTTGACTGGGCGTTTGTTCTGTAAAGAACAACCATATCATCAAGTGATGCACCATCTGAAATAAGCTTTTTTATTTCCATCGTCACCATATTAGCTTCATCTTTTTCATCTAAAGTCCTCATATATTTTATTTTTTCGCCCTCATCATTATTCGTCCATAAATTTTTTTCTTTTCTCTGATTATTATTTTTTATCAAACTGTTTGCAGCCTGTAATATTGTTTTAGTAGAACGATAATTTTGTTCTAAAAGAATAACTGATGCGTTTTCATAATCTTTTTCAAAATTTAAAATATTCTTATAATTAGCACCTCTCCATGAATATATTGATTGCGAATCATCACCAACAACGCAAATGTTTTTATATTTTTCACTTATCATCTTTGATAGTAAATACTGTGCTTCGTTCGTATCTTGATACTCGTCAATAAAAACATATTTATAAAGTTCTTGATACCTTTTTAACGTTTCTTGATGCTTATTAAACAATTCTATTGGCAATATAAGTAAATCATCAAAGTCTAAAGAATTGTTCCTTAATAATGATTCTTCATACTTTTTATATACTTTATAAGTTATTTCACTTGTTTCATCATGTACTAGGTTTTGATACTTATTAGTAGTTACCATCTCGTTTTTGGCAGAACTTATCTGATTTTTTATAAATTTTGGATTATATCTTGTTATGTCAATATTTAACTCTTTTAATATTTTTTTTACTAATGTTAGTGAATCATCACTATCTATAATTGTAAAATTCTTTTCATAACCTAACAATTCATAATTTTCTTTTATTAGTTTTAAACCAAAAGAATGAAAAGTTGAAATTTGAATATCATAGGCTTTGGACCCGACTTCCTTTATAATTCTTTCCTTCATTTCTTTTGCAGCCTTATTAGTAAAAGTTATTGCAAGGATGTTTTTTGGATCAACTTTTTTCTCTTTTATTAAGTAAGCAACCTTAGTTGTTAATACGCTTGTTTTTCCACTTCCAGCTCCTGCTAAAATAAGAAGTGGTCCATCATCACTTAACACTGCTTTTCTTTGCATATCGTTTAATTTATCTAAATTCATAATTACACCATCTTCCTATTAGTATATTCTAACATGGATAACCATTTATAAAAAGTTTTTTAACTACTTTTGTTCAATTTCATGAATTATTACCCTATTATTATCAATTATTAAAAGACTTAGGGTAATTATCACCTCATGTTATTTAAAGAATATACTATTATTGTAAAAAGGAGGAATTATGAAAAAGAAATTAATTGTTTTTCTTTGTTTAATAATTGTCGTTACTGGATGTATTTTATGGCTTTTAAATAATAATAATAATACTGATAATAAAGAAATAAAGAAAATAAACGTAGCAGAAGTAGCTCACACCATTTTTTATGCACCAGCTTATGCTGCTATAAACAAAGGATATTTTGAAGACGAAGGAATCGAAATCAACCTGATTTTGACACCTGGAGCTGATAAAGTTACCGCTGCTGTATTATCAGGAGATGTTGAAATAGGTTTTTGTGGAAGCGAAGCATCAATATACGTGTATAATAGTGGTGAAAAAGATTACATTATAAACTTTGCTAGATTAACTAAAAGGGATGGGGCATTCTTGGTTTCAAGAGAAAAATATGATAATTTTACCCTTAATAATTTAAAGGGGAAAAAAATTATAGGAGGTAGAGCTGGTGGTATGCCAGAGATGACATTTGAGTGGGCTCTTAGGCAAAATGGAATTGATCCAAAAAAAGACGTTAGTATTGATACAAGTATTGCTTTTCCAGCAATGGAAGGAGCATTTATTGGAGGTAATGGTGACTTTGTAACGTTGTTTGAACCAAATGCTTTACACGTTGAAAAACAAAAACTTGGTTACGTAGTTGGATACGTAGGCACTTGGGGAGGAGAAGTTCCTTACACTGCTTATAATGCTAAAAAAAGTTACATTGAAAATAATCCAGATTTAATAAAAGGATTTACCAGAGCTGTTGATAAAGGTTTAAAATACGTTAAAAAAACTAACTCTGAACAAATTGCAAAGGATATTTATAAATTTTTTCCTGATTTATCAATCAATGATTTAACCGCAATCATTGAAAGATATAAAACTAATGATGCTTGGGCCAACAATACTAAAATTTCAAAGCAAGATTTTGATCATTTGCAAGAAATAATTATTAATGCTGGAGAATTAAATGCTAAAGCACCATATGAAAAATTAATATATCAAGGAAAATAATGTCAAACCTATTAACAATTTCAAAGTTAACTAAAAATTATCATACAAAAAAACAGAGTATTAAAGCTTTAGAAGACATTAGTTTTTCGCTAGATAATGGTGAATTCATTGTATTAGTAGGTCCATCCGGATGTGGAAAATCAACCATTCTTTCAATTGTTGGAAATCTTGAAAAAGCTAGTTCTGGTAATATAAGTTTTGTAAATAATAATATTAAACTAGGTTATATGTTTCAAGAAGATTCACTTTTTCCGTGGCTAACTGTACTAGATAATTGTTTAATAGGATTAAAAATAAACAAAAAAATAAATAAAGAAAGTCTGAATCACGTTAAAACGCTCTTAAAAAAATATGGATTATCAGACTTCCAAAACAGTTATCCACAAAACCTTTCTGGTGGTATGAGACAAAGAGTTGCCCTTATTAGAACACTAGCTATCAATCCAGATATTTTACTTTTAGACGAACCGTTTTCAGCTTTAGACTACCAAACTAGAATAACTGTTTCTAATGATGTGTATAAAATAATAAAAGAAGAAAATAAAACAGCATTAATGGTTACTCATGATATTGGCGAAGCCATAAGTATGGGCGATAAAGTCATTGTATTAAGCAACAGACCATCTAAAATTAAAAATGTTTATCTAATTGAAAGCCGAGAAAAAAGGCTTCCTAGTGAAAACCGTAATAGCCCAGAATTTATGAAATATTATAATTTAATATGGGGGGATATGGATCATTATGAATGCTGAAAATGAACGTAAATTATACCTAAAAAGTATAAAAACAAAACATTTTAAAGTGTTAACGTGGCAACTTATAATATTAGTATCTTTTCTAATTATTTGGCAACTTTTAGCGGATAAAAACGTCATAAATACGTTTTTATGTTCTAGTCCTAAAATGATTTTAAAAACAATCATTGATTTATATACAGCTAACGGTTTATTAATACATATATGGGTAACGTTAAAAGAAATATTAGTAAGTTTTACTCTTGGAACTTTAATTGGCGTAATAAGTGCAGCTATATTATGGTATTTTCCATTTTTATCTAAGGTACTAGACCCATATCTAACAATTATTAATAGTCTTCCAAAAGTGGCTCTTGGTCCAATAATTATCATTTGGGCTGGTGCCAATGGAAATTCAATTATATTAATGGCATTATTAATCTCTACGATATCAACAATATTAGCTGTTTATAATGGTTTTAATACTACCAATAAAAACAGTATTAAACTTTTTAAAAGCTTTCATGCTAATAGATTACAAATTTTTTCGGGAGTAGTATTCCCATCAAATATAAACACAATAATAAGTACTTTAAAAATAAATTTAAGCATGACTTTTGTTGGGGTTATTATGGGAGAATTATTAGTTTCAAAAGAAGGTATAGGATATTTAATAAATTATGGATCTCAAGTGTTTAATACTAATTTAGTTATATCTGGAGTAATAATTCTTTGTTTGTTAACAAGTGTTTTATACTTTTTAATACTACTTATTGAAAATAAAGTAAAAAGAGAATGGTAAAAATAAAAGAGGCTGGATTATTCCAGTCTCTTTTGATATGAAGTTTTCTTACTACTAATTAAGATTTTTTCAATTTGTATAGAATATGTTTTACTAATTAAAGTTACCATATCTAAATCTGATTCATCAAAGTATACAACACTTTTAGGTACAATATACCTACTATCCAGTATAATTTCGTTATGTTTAGATAAATAATGATTATTACTATTATCAAACACTTGAATAGGAGTTATTAATGGTGTTGCTAAATTATAAGAATTTACAAGCTTATCATTTATAGTTTTTCCAATAGTATAAAGAGAAGTCTTGCTACTGTCTTCTATTACCGTTGCTGCATCCTTTTCACAAGCACCTAAAAATGAATCAATTGTAATATCATATTTAATACCATATCTAGAATTACAAAACCTTAAATTTAAATCATTTAAAAACGTTACCGATATAATTGGCGGAGTATTGCCTAGTTTATCTGTCTTAAACCATGAAATATAATCAAACCCATTTGTATTTTCTTGTTGCCAACTTCTATAACATAGGGGTTTTAATTTTATCTCTAATTCAAGTAGCTTTTCTAATCCTATAATGTCTATTTTTCTTTCTTTTCCAATTTTATGAAATTCAGCATCAAACAATTTGCTAGACTCTTTTAAAACTTGCTTTTCCTTA
>JAVXAN010000035.1:0-7233 GCA_036660495.1 Bacilli bacterium
ATTTAATAATTATAAATACAAAGACAAAGGAAGTTAATATTGAGACTAATGATGTTTTAAATAAAAACGTTATTGAAGTTACTATTAATTTTATAAATGGAATTAACAGTAAGAAGTTAG
This sequence comes from Bacilli bacterium, assembly GCA_036660495.1. Taxonomy (GTDB): domain Bacteria; phylum Bacillota_I; class Bacilli_A; order RF39; family UBA660; genus JAVXAN01. Next base: position 121 of record JAVXAN010000035.1, read on the forward strand.
GTGATACTTTTGAAAATTATAATAGGGAAGTTAAATTTAAAAAAATTGAAACAAATAATGATGTTTATGATTTAAGTTGTAATAAAATATCAAGCTGTCAGAAAGAGATATTAGATACTTTTGAAGATGAAAAAAATTTTTTATATTTAACAAATGGGCTTTTAATTAAAAAAGTTAATTTAGTTTCATATAAAGAAGATCTTGTAAAGTTTTTAGAATATAATAAGTTTGACTATAAAATTAATTAAACTTGTTTACTTTTCCCTAGAAAATCTATATAATTTAGTTATTAGGAGTGTGAACAATGAAAAACATAATTGATTTTATAAAAGACAAATCTTATTATTTTCTAGGGATAACGGTGCTATTAATTATAATTGTGGTTATTATAAGTTCTTGTTCTTTAAAAAGTAATAGTAATAGTAATAGTTATTTAGAAATAGAAAATAAGATGGTATTAGCATCTAAAGAATATTATAGTAATAGAAAAAGCAAATTACCAAAAAATGGTGAAGTTAAAAAGGTAACAATAAACACTTTAGTTGAAACAAAGCTTTTAAAAAAAGTGCTTGATCCTAAGAATAAAAACAATGTTTGCCAAGGGTTTGTTGAAGTGAAAAAAGTTGATAATGATTATTCATATATTCCTTTTTTAACTTGTAAAGATAATTATGAGCCAGAGTATTTAAATGAAAAGATTAAATTATCTAAGGTTGATGAATATGGGAATGGTATTTATCCAATTAATAGTGAATACATTTTTCGCGGGGATGAAGTGAAAAACTATGTAATGTTTAATAAACAATTATGGAGAATTATTAAAGTTGATTCAGCAGGTGATATAGAACTTATTTTAGCAAAAAGAACGGATGATTATTATGAGTGGGATACTTCTTATAATGTTGATATGGAATCAAGCGTTGGAAAAAACGATAGCTATTTTAACGCTGAAATCAGAAAAACTTTAGTTAATTATTATAATACTAACTTTACAACCGATAGCAAAGCTAAAATAGTGTCAAAGGATTTATGCGTAGCAAAAAGTGGATATGAAGATAATTATGATGTTTCAAGAGACTGCTCAGTACTTCAAAAAGGTGAGAAGATTGGCCTTTTAAAACTTAGTGATTATAAAATAGCAAGTTTAGATAGTAGTTGTAATAAAATTAGTGATCATCAGTGTATAAATAGCAATTATTTTTCAGACGAAAATATTTCAACTTGGCTTTTAAATGCATTTAGTAAAAATAGCTATAAAGTATTTTATTTATCAGGCAATGTTAGTTATACAAGTGCTAATGCTAGTAAAAAATTAAATCCTGTTATTTATTTAACTCATGATGCAATAACGGTAGAAGGCGTTGGAACACAAGAAAAACCATATATAATAAAATAGTTCATGTGAACTATTTTTTAATTATTACATAATCAATTTTTTTAAGAATGACAAATTAACATTGTTTTAATAATTATTAAAATTATTTACTAGCTTATTAGTATTAAAAACAGTGCTAGAATTATTAAATTCCTGAAAAGTTTTAATATTTTCCTTAAATACTTGTATAAGTTATATAAATGTAATATACTAGTATTAATAAAAAAGCTTTGATGAAGAGTATTAGTATATGTTTTTTTTAAGAGAGTTAACGGGTGGTGAAAGTTAATAAAAATAAGTATATGAACTAGCTTCGGAGTTTTCATAGGAAATATTAGTACTATGTTACGTAAATCGGCGTTAACGATTCTAAGTGTGTATATAAACATATACAAATCAAGGTGGTACCGCGGGTTAACTCGTCCTTTTATTAGGACGTTTTTTTATGGAGGTTTATATGAGAAACATAGCAATAATGGGTTTACAATTTATAATAGTATTTTGGTTAATTTACTTAATTTATTATTTTATTTATTATAAAAAATTAAAGAAATTTAATCGAAAAACTGCTCCAATAACAATAAAATATTTAATGTATAAATATGGGTTGGACGTTGTTAAGGTTGGATACAAAAAGGTATATAAAAATACGATGATTGCGGATTCGTTTATTGTTGCATCAATATTTGTACTAACAACGTCAATTGATAATATATATATAAGGTTAATCGCTTGTTTTGTTTTTATATTTCCTGCTTTTGCGGGGGTATATCATGTTATGGCAATTTATTATAAGAAAATGGAGGATAATTAATTATGTATGATTTTAAAAAAATAGAAAAAAAATGGCAAACATATTGGGAAAAAAACGAGACTTTTAAAACTGATGTTTGGGATTTTAGTAAACCGAAGTTTTATGCCCTTGATATGTTTCCTTATCCATCAGGAGTTGGGTTACATGCTGGGCATCCCGAAGGGTATACTGCAACTGATATAATATCACGAATGAAAAGGATGCAAGGCTATAACGTTTTACATCCAATGGGATTTGATTCGTTTGGTCTTCCAGCAGAACAATATGCTATTCAGACTGGAAATCACCCAGATAGTTTCACTAAGAAAAACATTACAACTTTTACACAACAATTAAAAATGCTTGGTTTTTCGTTTGATTGGGATAAACAAATATCAACGTGTGACCCTTGTTTTTATAAGTGGACACAGTGGATATTTGAAGAATTATATAAAGATAATCTTGTAAAGTTAGTTAATATGCCAGTAAATTGGTGTGAAGGACTTGGAACTGTTTTAGCTAATGATGAAATAATTAATGGAAAAAGTGAACGTGGTGGGTATCCAGTAATTCGCAAAGATATGAAGCAGTGGGTAATTGATATGCCTAAGTATGCAGATAGACTCTTGGAAGGTTTAGATAACATTGATTGGCCATTATCAACAAAAGAAATGCAAAGGAACTGGATTGGAAAATCTGTGGGAGCGCATGTCGTTTTTAAAGTAAAAAATAGTGATTTAAACTTTACAGTATTTACAACCAGGTGTGATACTCTTTTTGGGGCTACATACGGTGTTTTAGCTCCTGAACATAAAATAGTTGACATGATAACTACTAATGACAAGAAAAAAGAAGTAGATAATTATAAAAAAGAATGTTTGATGAAATCTGATTTAGAAAGAACAGAATTAAATAAAGAAAAAACAGGAGTATTTACGGGTAGCTATGCAATTAATCCGGTTAATGGTAAAAGCATTCCAATTTGGATTAGTGATTATGTTTTAGCAAGTTATGGAACCGGAGCAATAATGGCCGTTCCAGCTCATGATGAAAGAGACTTTGAGTTTGCTAAAAAGTTTGGCATTGATATTATACCGGTAATACAAGGTGAAAACACAATAAATATTCCTTATACTGGCGATGGAATCCATATTAATTCTGGTTTTTTAAATGGCCTTAATAAGGATGAAGCAATAAAGAAAATGATAAAATACTTAGAAGAAAACGGTTTTGGAAGCAAAAAAATTAATTATCGAATTCGTGAATGGATTTTTGCCCGTCAAAGATACTGGGGAGAACCAATTCCGGTTATTTATTTGGAAGATGGTACGGTAAAATTAGATGATAAATTACCACTAGTACTTCCTACTTTAGATGATTATAGTCCTTGCAAAAATGGTTCATCACCATTAGAAAAGGCAACTAACTGGGTTAATACTAAAGTAAATGGCGTTAATGGAAAAAGAGAGACAAGCACTATGCCAGGAAGTGCTGGATCATCATGGTATTTTTTAAGATATATTGATCCTCATAATAACAAGGAAATAGCGGATAAAAGGTTATTAGAACACTGGATGCCAGTTGATTTGTATGTTGGTGGATCAGAACACGCAGTTGGACACTTATTATATTCAAGAATGTGGAATAACTATTTATATGATAAAGGGATTGTCCCTGTAAAAGAACCATTTAAAAAATTAGTTCATCAAGGAATGATTTTAGGATCTAACGGAATAAAAATGGGAAAACGTTTCCCTGATTATGTAGTAGAACCTAATAAAATAACGAAAAGTCATGGTTCAGATGCATTAAGATTTTATGAAATGTTTATGGGTCCTATTGAAGCAGATAAGCCTTGGGATTATAAAGGAATAGATGGTTCACTTAAGTTCTTAGATAGGGTGTATCGTTTGTATACCCAGGAACGTGTTCCAATAAACGGTAAAAATGATAATTTAGAAAGAATTTATAATCAAACAATTAAAAAAGTAACAGAGGATTATGAAAAACTAAGTTTTAACACTGCAATTAGCTATTTAATGGTGTTTATTAATGCTGTTTATAAAGAAGATGTTTTTCCAGTTAACTATGCAGAAGGATTCTTAAAACTATTAAATCCAGTTGCTCCACATATTACTGAAGAATTATGGCAAAACTTAGGACATAATAATACTATTTCCTACGAATTATGGCCTTTATGTGATGAATCAAAAATATTAAAAGAAAACTTTGATATTGCGGTTCAAGTAAACGGAAAACTTAGGGCAACTATTAATATTAGTATTAATGATGATGAAAATATTATTAAAGAAAAAGCATTATCAAATGAGCGAATCATTAATTATATTCAAGATAAGGATATAATTAAAGTAATAGTTATAAAAAATAAAATAGTAAACATTGTTATAAAAGGATAAATTATAATTTTGTTAGTATAATAATGCCGTTGATAAATAAGGAATAAAACCATTATAAGTGTAAAAGAGCCATTTATTATGGCTTTTTTATTTTGTTTTGTTATTAAAAATGATATAATAACTTTAAGTGATTAATCCATAATAGAAACAGGTGGAAAAATGAATGTTAATGGACTTAATATAAATTATTTAGATTATGGAAACAAAAAAAGTAAGACAATCGTTCTTCTTCATGGTTGGGGACAAAACGTTGAAATGATGGATATGGTTGGAAAACCTTTTTCAGATGACTTTAGAATTATAAACATTGATTTACCAGGATTTGGGAAGTCTGATGTTCCAAGTTATGCAATGAATATAAATGATTATGCGACCATTATAAAAGAATTGTTAAATAAGTTAGCTGTAGATAAGCCGATTTTAATTGGTCATTCATTTGGTGGACGAATTGCTATAAAATATGCTTCTAAAAATAAGGTGGATAAAGTAATCCTTTTATCATCACCTCATAAGGGTCATCCTAAAAACGGAGTTAAGGTAAAATTGTTAAAACAAATTAAAAAGATACCTGGTTTAAAAAAAATAGAAATATGGGCTAAAAACCATATTGGATCAGATGATTATAAAAACGCTAGTCCAATTATGAAGGAAATTCTTGTTAATACGGTTAATGAAAACTTAAGCGATGATGCTAAAAAAATTGAAGTTCCAACTATTATCATATTTGGTAGTCTAGATAACCAAGTACCTTTGGAGGATGTAAGAGAACTAGAAACGTTAATTCCAGATGCTGGATTAATAGTTTATGATGGTTGTAGTCATTACGCTTATTTAGAGAAAATTAATCAAACAATAAGCATAATAAGAAAATTTATAAAATAGGAAGTGATATAAATGTTTTTTTTAATTAGTTTAATTCCTTTTGTTTTTTTGCTTGCATATGACTTAAAAAAGTCTTTACATATGGCACAGCAAAATTTATACAATGATGATAACAGGTTTTTAAAGTGGACAATTAATGATATAAAAAAGATAAAAACCCCATTAAAGTGCTCTTTGGTAGTTATTATAACTTATTTAATTTTAATAATGTTTAATTTATCATCAACGTATATAATTGGAGGATATTTTTTCTTGATAACAATTGTGATTCTTAATTTAAAAATAAAAGAATCACAAAATTGTGAAACAAAAATACCGTTTAAGGTAACATCTAGAGTAAAAAGGTTAATGTTTACTATTTCGATTTTATTTGTATTGTGTTGTTTACTTGTAGTGTTATTTTATAAGAAAAATTTTGTTGATTTATGTTATTTAATTTTATTTTTATTTGATGCTTCAATTAATTTTATAATAGTAATATCAATTATAATAAATAAGCCAATTGAAAAAATGGTGTTTTTATCTTATAAAAGAAAAGCTCTTAAAAAATTAGCAACAATGGAATATTTAGATGTAATCGGAATTACTGGAAGTTATGGTAAAACAAGCAGTAAGAACGTTTTAAGTGATATTTTAAACGTTAAATACAATGCTTTACCTAGTCCTAAAAACTTTAATACGCCTTATGGATTAATTATAACAATTAATAATTATTTAGATAAATTTGATGACTTTTTAATTGCTGAAATGGGTGCTTATAAAATTGGTGAGATTAAAGAATTATGTGATTTGGTTAAACCTAAGTATGGAATTCTTACTAAAATTGGAACGGCTCACCTTGAAACTTTTGGTTCACAGGAAAATATTCAAAAAGGTAAGTTTGAGCTTATTGAAGGTTTGCCTATTGATGGTATTGGGATTTTAAATGGTGATGATGATCTTCAGGTAAATTATAAATTAAAAAATAAGTGTAAGATTATTTGGATTGGTATTGATAATAAAAATGTGGATGTAAGAGCAACAAATATTAAAGTTTCAAGGGTTGGAACAACTTTTGATGTTATTTTTAAAGGGGATAAAACAGGGCATCAATTTACAACAAGATTATTAGGATATGCTAACATATATAACATATTATCTTCACTTGCTTTAGCTAAGGAGTTTGGTTTAACGGTTAATCAAATGAAAAAAGCGGTATTAAACGTTAAAAGTGTTGAACATAGATTGGAAATAAGGCAAAATAATAACATTACTTATATAGATGATTCATATAATTCTAATCCAGTTGGTTCTAAAATGGCACTTGATTTATTAAAAGACATGTCTGGATTTAGAATTGTTATGACTCCGGGGATGATTGAACTTGGAGATATGCATTATGAATTAAACAAAAAGTTTGGAACATACATGAAGGGGTGTTGTGATTATGTTGTACTAGTTGGAAAAAATCAAACAAAGCCTATAGTGGATGGACTTAAAGAAGTAAAGTACCCTGAAAAGCAAATTATAATAGCTAAAAATAGAGTAGAAGCTTTTAAAATAATAAAAGATCTATGTATTAAAAAAGATGCTTTTGTCCTTTTAGAAAATGATTTACCAGATACTTATAATGAATAGGAGTTGAAGTATATGAAAATAAAAGTTGG
>JAVXAN010000036.1:0-6668 GCA_036660495.1 Bacilli bacterium
AATTACTGCAAGTAATTCTACTAGCGTAAATCCATTTTTCTTTTTCATATTAAAACACCTCTTATTATTATATTTATTATAGCATATTTATTTTTTATTTAAAATGATATATATTAAAAAGTCATAAACAAATTATTTATGACTTTTTATTAGTTTTTATATAAATCCAAGATTTTTTTATGAATACCTGGTTCAACAACATCTAAAGTATTAATACTTACTTCTAATGATTTTTTATAATTACCAGAGTAATAAAGCTTTTCAGCTTTTATTAAGTCTTCATTAATTATTGGCTTAGAAGAACGATAGCGATTTCCATAAACAATTGCGTATTCTGATAATAAACCAGTTCTTATCATATCACTAGTAGTATACTAAGTCTCTTGCAGTATCAACCCTAATATTTAAAGTATCAACGTTAATTGGTGAAGAAGATAGTTCTTTTTGAATTTCTTTTATAGCGTCACTAGCTTCTCTTAGTTCAACGTAATAATTATCAGGAATAACTGGTAATTTGTTTTTTCTAATTTTGTATTTAGATTGTTTTAACAATAACTTAATATCTTCTAATTGTCCTCTTGCTCTTTCTTCATCTTCTTTTAAATTTCCAAGTGACTGTAGTAAATCATTTAACTTCTCATGTACTTTTGATAATTTTAAAGAAACAAACTCAAGTTCTTTATTTAATTTACTATAAGAAAAAGAATGATTCTTATTTAAATTTTCAAGTTTATCATAATCTTTATTTATTTCTAGCAATTCTTTATTAAAAGAATTTAAAGATTCCATCGTTTGATCAGAAAAATTATACTGCCTTTTTATTTCGGGAATTTGGGCCATAATGGTATCTAAAATCTTGTTCACATGCTTTTTCTTTTTTCTGAAATTTTCAAGACCTTCTAAATAATATTTTTTTGTCATTTTTTCAGTTTCAAAATCATTAAACAAAGAATCAAAATATTCTAAAATAGTTTTAAGTTCAAAAGTAACATCTTCAAGATTTAAAACCCTTACTCTATCAAATATAGCATTTACTTTTTTTTCGGTTTCAACAATGTTATATTCTACGTTTAAATAATCAAGTTGGTATCCTTCTCTAGTCATTTTTATGTATTCACTAGAAACATCTTCCGTCCTTTTTGGAATTAAACTTTTACCCATTATCATTATTTCGGGAATCTCAGTAATGACAATAACCATGTGGTTAACCATTTCCGTTAATCCCTTAACAACATAAATCACTTCTTCATAGTCCCTTTTTTCCATTACGTTTTCAAATTCCTGAAACCTTTTTTCAATTGTTTCAAATTGTAATTCAATTGGGTTTACAGTTTCTTCATAATCTGATTTGGTTTTTTCAAAAGTTTCTTTTAAATTTCGATACGTTGCTTTTAATTTTATTACTGTTGCACGGTTTTTTTCTTCACTAGAAGTTATTTCTTTTATTTCCGATACAATGTTTTTAATCTTAGTTTTTATTTCATATATTTTTATCTCTATATCAGTTATTTTTTGATAAACAATTTTTCTTTTACCTTTTTCTACCAAAAAATCAGCTTCGATTAACATGTCGTTGATTTGCGGAATTGTTTCTTTTTCCACAATATCAAATTTTAATTTCCATGTGTTATATTTTTCTTCTAATTTATTATTTTTTACTAGGGCTTCAACCTTAGAAAGCTCATTTAAAACAGGCACGTTTATTAATAGGTTTTTTTCTTTTTCAAGTTCATTAATAGCATTATACATTTGTGCTTTTCTTCTTTTCTTAATAATCAATATAAGTAATAATAAGATAAATAAGAAAACAATAATAATTGTACCAAAATATAATGTTTCTCCCATAAAATTACCTCGCTATTCTATATTCATTTTACCACAAATTACGATTTATTTCACCCTATTTTTTAATATATTTTTATTTTAACATGTATAATAAAAATAGTTAATATTTTATAAAAGTTATTATCATATTATATATTATAATTATTAAAACAAAAAATTTATTAAAACATTTGACTATTAACAAAGAATTAGTTATAATTATTAGTACGTAAACAAAAAAGCAGCGTTACCCTGAAATTAGTAATGTGTTTGTTGCATCTAGTTATATAAGTAACCGGTGCTGCAAAGGTGAACATAATAAAACAAACACCCTATTAATTGGCGAGGTAACCTCTAAATAGTTTAACGTAAAACAAAAGGAGGAATGAAAATGTCAAGATACACCGGTCCAATGTATAAGAAAAGTCGTTATTTAGGTTTTTCTTTATTAGAAACAGGTAAAGAATTACTTAAGAAACCTTATGGTCCAGGGCAACACGGCAATGATAAACGTCGTGGTAAAGTTTCTGAGTATAAGCTTCAGTTAATGGAAAAGCAAAAGCTTAGATTAACTTATGGGATGAATGAAAGACAGTTTAGGTCAACGTTTGATAAAGCAGCTAAGATGAAAGGTATTCAAGGTGAAAACTTTCTTAAGTTATTAGAAAGTAGACTTGATAACATCGCATACCGTATGGGACTTGCAACTACAAGAAGAGCTGCTCGTCAAATCGTTAATCATGGTCATATCTTAGTAAATGGTAAAAAGGTGGATATTCCATCTTACCAAGTAAAACCAGGAGATGTTATTTCTGTTAAAGAGTCTTCTAAAGGTCACAAGGTAATTCTTGAATCATTAGAAAAAATAAACAAAACGGTTGAATACGTTGAATTTGATAATAAAAAATTATCTGGTAGCTATGTTCGTTATCCAGAAAGAAGTGAATTATCAGCCGACATTAAAGAATCAATGATTGTTGAATTCTATAATAAATAAGACTTTGGTCTTATTTTTTTATGCAATAAAAAAGTAGACAGTTCTCTTTTACTGAGATATTGTCTACTTTTATAATATCACTTTGCTTATCCTCTTATTTTTTTTAATAGTCTTACGTATTTTATTGTTGATGCAATCATTACTACTCCTGACAAACAAAAGCCCATTACAATCGACATAACAATAAAATGGTAAAAGAAATTAAGTTTACCAGTTATATCTTGTGTTACAAGCCAAAAAGTAAGCATCGCTCCAAATACTGAACAACATAAATTATCAAAGTATGTAGCTGATAATTTTAAGTGATTTCCCGTGTTTATATTATATAAAAACGGCGTTATTATACCAACTATAAATGAAATTAAAAAAGCCTCTATCCTAACATCTTCAAAAACATAAAATGATCCAATGTTTTTATTAAAAAACACAAACATTCCTAAAAAACTTATTAATATTGCAAATGATATTTGAAAAATTTCTAAAGATGAAATGTTTTTCATTGCTGATAAATTATGATATTTCCGTTTTTTTTCTTTTATTATGTTATTTATATAAACATAAAGTGGACTGCTTTCTCTTTCAATATGCTCCTTTTTTAAATGAGAAGCATCAATATCAGAAAAGCTTAAATTATTAAAGACATTTTCGTCACCATCATTATTTAAAAATTTAAACATCTTATTAGCTTCATCTATCTCATTATCAAGCACATACTCTTTAATATCTTTTTCAAAAAAGGTAGGTATTTTACTTAAAGCATCTTTCTTTTGCTGAATAACAAGTAAAGCTTCTTCATTTTGCTTCTTTATTTGTTTTTTTGCTTCAACAATTTTTAAAACCGATAATTCTAGTGCTTTACTATATTTTATTGAATTTAAATTAACACTTCCCTTTTTAAAATAGTTTGTTTCAAAAAACTTATACATCGTTATAAAACCAAATATTCCAAAAGGAATCGTTATTAATAATAAAATTCCAATGTTAAATAAGTTATAAATAAAACATAAAAAGAAAAACATTCCTATTATTAAATCGCCTACGTGTCTTACTTTGTTTCCATCAGGTCCATATTCATAGGCCATATTTAAGTTTTCATTTTCATTTTTTATTTCTGCTTCGTACACGTTAATTAAAAAACGCTTTTTAATTATTTCTAGCTTTTTTTGTTTTAATATATCTACTTGACCACAATCATCTTTATATTCATCATACTTTGTTTTTTCACTAGTAGTAATTTCTACAAAGGCATTTTCAAATAGTCCTTTAAGTTCTTTAAAGCAATCTTTTTCCACATATTTATTATAATCATTTGTTTTTGACCTTAAAAGTCCGTTATTAACATCATGATCCTTATTGTTTTGCTTAAGTAGCTTAATAAAAACCGTTTCAGCTTCTTCATAGCACTTTTTATTTAATAAATCATATCCTTTTTTTAATTCTTTTTTTAAAGCTAAAGGGTTTTCTTTGCTTTTCACTTTCTTTTTCACTTTCTAAAACACTATTCTTTCTTTAACATATGCTTCAATTTCAGTAGTAGAAAGAGTTATCTGTTCCATTGTATCTCGGTTTCTTAAGGTAACCAAGTTGTTCTCAACTGTATTATCATCAACCGTAATACAAAAAGGAGTACCAATGGCATCTTGTCTTCGGTATCTTTTACCAATTGAGGCAGTTTCATCATAAGTACACATAAAATGTTTGCTTAACTCAGTATAAACTTCTTCAGCCTTTAAGGTATGATACTTTTTTGTTAGTGGTAAAACTGCTACTTTGTAGGGTGCTAAAGAAGGTAGTAGTTGCATTACTACTCTTGAAGTACCATCTTCTAAAATTTGTTCATTATATGATTCAAATAAAACTGCTAAAACGCTTCGATCTAGTCCATAAGTTGATTCAACAATGTATGGAATAAACTTTTTGTTAGTTTCTGGATCTAAGTATTCCATGCTTTGCTTTGCATATTCTTGATGCCTTGTTAAGTCATAATCCGTACGATTATGAGTACCATTTACTTCTCCCCAACCAAACGGAAATAAATATTCAATGTCACAAGCAGCCTTAGCATAAAAAGCAAGTTTTTCATGATCATGAAATCTAAGTTTATCTCCTGGTAATCCTAAATCCATAAAGAATTTTTTACCATAGTTTTTAAAAAATTCATATAACTCTTCGTCAGTTTTTTCTTTACAAAAAGTTTGATATTCCATTTGTTCAAACTCTATAGTTCTAAAAGTAAAATTCCCTGGAGTTATTTCATTTCTAAAAGCCTTACCAATTTGTCCGACTGAAAAAGGTAATTTACAACGCATGCTTCTTTGAACGTTTAAAAAATTAACGTACTCCCCTTGAGCGTTTTCTGGTCTTAAGTAAACTGTGTTCTTATTATCATTAGTTACCCCACGATATGTTTCAAACATTAAGTTAAACTCTCTAATATCAGTAAAATTAGTTTTTCCGCATTTTGGGCATGGAACTTTATTATCTTTAATAAAATTAACCATTTCTTCTGGTGACATTGCATCAGCCCTAGAAGAATTTGTAAAATCATTAATTAAATTATCAGCACGATGTCTCATTTTACATTCTTTACAATCAATTAACGGATCTGAAAATCCACCTACGTGTCCTGATGCCTCCCAAACTTTAGGATGCATTAAAATACCAGCATCAAGTTCATAAGCGTTTTTTCGCTCCTGAATAAACCTTTTTCTCCAAGCATCCTTTACGTTATTTTTAAGTCTAGTTCCAAGTGGGCCATAATCCCAAGTGTTAGCAAGGCCACCATATATTTCGCTTCCTTGATAAATGAAACCATATTGTTTACATAAGTTAACCATTTTTTCCATCGTTATTTTTTCCATTTTATCCTCCAAATATAATATTTCTTTATTTAGAATAAAAACTCCTAGAATAACACAGGGACGAGTTACCCCGCGGTTCCACCCTATTTATTCTAGAAGAATCATCTTTATTTATATTGCTGATGAAGCTTCCAAACTCCGTCATCACATTTCATATTACGTTATTATTATATCATAATAATTAAATTTGGGTAAGACTTTTTAAAAAATTTTTACTTTTAAGATAAAGGCCTGTATATAAATCGTAATATTCATCAATAAAATCATTTATTTCTTTTTTTACTTTGATACCTACTTCAAGTTTAGAAATCTTTGAAATATCAACATATTTTAACATTTTAATCATTTTAATTGTTTTTTCACCAACGATGTAATCATTTTGTAAACAATTATGACAAACAAATCCGCCTTTTGAAGGCGATAAAGTTACTACTGATTCTTTACCACATCCTACACAAGCATTTAGTTTAGGACTAACACCTAAAAAATCTAAAAACTTAAGTTCCAATATGTTAGTAATAACCGCTGGATCAAAACCTTCATCTATTTTTAAAATAGAAGCTACATATATTTCATAAATAAGCTTATCCGTTGACTGCCTCATTACCTGCTGAGTTAGCTCCGTTATAAAATTTAAATAAGAAACTTTTATAATGTCTTTTTTTATACATTTAAAAGGATTTATAACATCTGCACTTACTAAAGTAGAAAGTTTTCCTTCCTTATATATAATTTGAAACATTGCATAAGTAAATTTATCACTTACACTTCTAAGTGGGCTTTTTAGTCTTTTAGCTCCTTTTGCAAGAATCCCAATTATTCCATTATCTCTAGTTATAACGTTTAATATTTTACTTGATTCACCATATGGCGTTTCACTAATAATAATCCCTTCAACAGACTTTATTTCCAAGCATATCAATCTCCTCTTTTTTCATTTGTTTATATTTAACATAGTAAAAAACATCACCTGTTTTAACAAATAA
>JAVXAN010000037.1:0-6639 GCA_036660495.1 Bacilli bacterium
ATTTAAATTAGATCTGGCATTTGAAAGTTATGAAGATAATAATAATATCAATATTCCATTATTGAATGAGACAACCTTAGAACTTAATGAATTTCGAAGAAAAAAAATGAATATGGACATTGAAGAACAATATAATAAAACGGAAGAATTATTAATAAAATATGATAAAGTTTTGGATATTGTGGGTCGAGATAATTTTATTTTTTATGATGATGGAGATGTTAATTACATATGGAAAGGTAGTAAAAACAATGGGTAAAGATAGTAATAGAAAATGGAAATTACGAAGATGCATATAATAGGTATAAAAACAGTATTTTAGTTTTAGAAGAACAATTTGCAAGAAAAATTCTTGAAGAAAGATTTGTTAAAGTTTTGCGACTAAGAACAAATAATTAAAATGTTAAAAATGAACAATAAAACGTTCATTTTTTTGTCAGGAAATCGACTAGGAATGAGCGTCAAAAATAAACCAGGAAATAATCAGAAAATAATCGGGAAAAAAGTTAGTGTAAAGAGTTTTGGGGATTTTTAATAAAAGAAAGATAAAATTAAGAATGTAATTATATTGAAGAATTATAAATTTTACCTTGATAATATGAAATGAATTGTTTTTATATAGTAGTCTAAGTTTAGTTAATTTATTAATCAATTTAATAGAATATCCTTTAGGCCTTGAAGTAAACAAATCAGCAATAATATGTGATATTTGGGATTCCATAGGACAACTTAATTTATATTTATATAAATTATTGATGTTAGCTCAGTTATTTAGTATATATTGCTTTTTAGATTCAATTGTATCTTTTCTATGAGAATATGAATTAATTAGACAGTCACAACACTCAGTAAAGAATTTCTTCTTGTTATGTAAAACATAATGATTCATCTAGATTAGATAATAAATTATTATAATTAAATACATTATTATTACTATCTAAAGAGTCTAATTTTTGTATACCTATCCCCAAACCATTATATACAATCGAAAATCAAAAAATAATTGACTTGTTTAATACTTGATGCTACAATAATGAGCCAAGAAGGAGCGGTGATTTAAATGGTTGAACAAAAAGAAAGAAATATTTATACAACGGATATTAAGGATGATTATGTGGAAAAATCCCGTGATTACTTATTTTTGCAAGAATCAGAAGAAAAATTAAATAATATTTCTCAGAGAATATATAAGATACTACTTTATATTTTAAAATTTCAAGCAGAAGAAGAAAAATTTATTGATACTAAAGAAGATTTAAAAAAAATTGAAACGTATAAACGTTATTTAAGTATTAGTCAAAATCAAAATGATTTGCAAAACATAAAAAGTAAATATGAAGAAAAATATCCACAAATGAGCAAGACGATTCGTTATGGTAAGAAAAGTCTATAAAAGAAGAACTTTGTTCTTTTTTTATTGTGGTAAAAAAGGCTTGATAATAGTTAATGAAAAGTGATATAATTAACGAGTAATTACCCTGTAGCCAAGTGGTAAGGCATTGGGCTCTGACCCCAACATGCGCTAGTTCGAATCTAGCCAGGGTAGCCAATTATATGGCCCGTTGGTGAAGTGGTTTAACACACCGCCCTCTCACGGCGACATTCATGGGTTCAAATCCCATACGGGTCACCATAAGAATATAAAACCGTCTTTATAATTAGTAATAGTTATAAAAGATGGTTTTTATTTAAATATAATTCTTTAAAATAATACTAAAATATGTTATTATATTTATATACAGTATCGTCAGAAGATTAATTATAATTTTTTATAGGAGTAAATTATATGGTAAGAGTTATTAGCTATGAAAACGTTATTGGTAATGCTTTGTTAGATTGTGAAGGAAACTTTATTAGTATTAACGACATTGAAAAATATTCAAGAGAAGTGTTTGAAAATTTAGAAGGAAACTATACTACTGATTTTACTAATGGCAAGATATTTGATTTTTGTAATAGTTTTCCTTTTTTTGCCAAGATAGATAAAACTAACTTAGGAGTAATTAAGCGTGAAAATATTAACGAAACACTAAAAAAACTTTTTAAAATAGGACTTTCAGTAGAAGTAATAAGAGCTTTTGCTAAAGCGTCAAAATCTAATACCGTTAAATCTAATGAATCAGTTAAGAAATTAAAGAGGTTTAGCTAACTACTAAATATTGAAAAACAAGTATGGCTATGCTATAATTAATCAGCAATTAAAGAAAAAGGATGGTAAAGATGACAAATGAAGAATTAGCAGATTTATTGTTACCAAACATCGATAAAACAATCGCGTATTATGAAGAAAAATATCCTAAAAGAGTTTTAAAAGAAGGGGCAGTTGTAACACGTTTTGCACCAAGCCCAACGGGTTTTGTTCATATTGGTTCCCTTTTAGCAGCTTTTGTAGAAAAAAAAGCCGCTAAGGATACTGATGGAGTTTTTTATCTTAGGATAGAAGATACAGATCAGGAAAGAAGTGTAAAAAACGGTATTAGTGGTATTGTTTCTGATTTAAAGAACTTTGATATTACGATTGATGAAGGAACTATTGATGAAAAAACGGAAATTGGTAATTATGGTCCTTATATTCAGAGTGATCGAAGAGTAATATATCAAGCGTTTATTAAACATTTAATTAAAGAAGGACTTGCATATCCATGCTTTTGTTCAAAAGAAGAGATAGAAGAAATGAGAAAATTGCAAGAAAAAAGAAAAGATAGAATTGGATATTACGGAAGGTATGCTAAATGTAGAAGACTTACTTTAGAAGAAATAAAGGAAAGATTAAAAAATAACGAGACGTATATCATAAGGCTAAAATCACCAGGTGATTTTAATAATAAAGTTAAAATTAAAGACCTTGTTAAGGGGGAACTATCTTTTCCAGAAAACGATTTAGACATTGTTATTATGAAAAAAGATGGACTACCAACCTATCATTTTGCTCATTTAGTGGATGATTATTTAATGGGATCTACTCATATTATTAGGGGAGACGAATGGCTTTCATCACTCCCTATTCATCTTCAGCTTTTTAGAATGTTTGGATTTAAGGCTCCAAAGTATGCTCATTTATCTCCTGTTATGAAGGAAGAAAATGGAGTTAAAAGAAAAATTTCAAAAAGAAAAGATCCTGAGGCAGCAATGAGCTATTATCATGAACAAGGAATACCACAAGAGGCGGTTAAATTATATTTAATGACTCTTGCAAATACAAATTTTGAACAATGGTTAGACCAAAATAAAGATAAAACCATTGGTGATTTTAAGTTTGATTTTAATAAAGTAAGTAAAAGTGGTGGATTATTTGATATTGATAAATTATTAAATATTTCTAAAAATTATTTAAGTAGAATAAGTGCTAAAGATTTTTATGATATGTTATCTGAATATGCTAAACAATATGATAATGAGTTTTATAATTTGTTAATAAAATATAAAGATTTTTCTACTGGTTTGTTTAACATTGAAAGAGAGCAAAAAAAGCCTAGAAAAGATTATGCAAAGTTTAGCGATGTTAAAGACCTTGTTTGGTATATGTATGATGAGTTATTTGAAAAAAGCAAAAAAGATTATGAGTTTCAAGTAATAAATGATAAGAACGAAATTAATAATATTTTAAATAATTATATTGAAAAGTATTATAATGAAACTGATAATCAAGAACAGTGGTTTGAAAGAATAAAATGTTTGTCAGAAAGTTTAGGCTACGCAAGGGAAGTAAAAGATTATAAAGAAAATCCAGAAGGATATAAAGGACACGTTGGTGATGTTAGTATGGTTATAAGAGTAGCGCTTACTACTAAAGCAATGACTCCTAATTTATATGATGTTATGAAATTATTTGGTAAAAAAAGAATTAAAGAAAGATTTGATTTAGTTTAATTAAATCTTTTTTTGTATAAAATACTAATCTTAGCAAAACCTAATTATAGGTGAATGCTATGTTTAATAAGTACCGTGTGGTTGGAGATGTTCTTTATTTATACGTTGATGATAAATGTGAAATTGGAAGTTTTTTTGATGATAAAAGTATTAACATAAAATCAAAAATAATTGATTATATTAAAAATATGAAAATAAATTTTAAGGGAACAAAGGTTGTGTTGTTACTAAGTGGTATAATCTTAGGAACTATTTATTTAAATGATTATGTAGATATGAAAAGCTATAATATATATGGTAGCAACAAGTACGTTTATAATTTAGATATAAAAGATGTTCCTAAGATGGTTTTAAACACTCAAAATCCCCCTAAAGAAGTTATATCAGTTGTTATGGATAAAAAAGATTATCAAGGTATTAATAATAAAAACAATAATGAAATATTACTTTCCAAGACGCAGGAAGTAAAGGAAACTGTTCCGGTGGAAAGAAAAATTAATATAAAAAGAAGGGATGGTAGTATTTTAAACATTGCATTAGAAGAATATTTAATTGGAGTAGTTGCAGCTGAAATGCCAGCTTCTTTTAATGAAGAAGCATTAAAATCTCAGGCTGTTGTAGCTAGAACTTATACACTAAAATTGTTAGAAACTGGAAGAACGTTAACAGATGATTTTAGTACTCAAGAGTATAAAGATAATAGTCAGTTAAAGGTGTTATGGCTAAATGATTATGATAAGTATTATAACAAAATAAAAAATGCGGTCGTAATTACTAAAGGTCAGTATCTAACGTATAATAATAAAATAATAGATGCTGTATATCATTCTACAAGTAATGGGTACACTGAAGATGCTAAAAACGTGTGGGGAAGTCAGGTGCCATATTTAAAATCAGTTCCTTCTTTAAGTGATACTAGTGCTAGTTCGTACGAAAAAGTTATTTCAAAAGAATTTAGTGAATTATCTTCTGTTTTTAATTTTGATTTTAATGATTCAGCAGTAATTGAAATAGTATCAAAAAATTCAAGTAATAGAGTTACTAGTGTGAAAATAAATGATAAAACGTATAGTGCCCTTGATTTAAGGTCAATGTTAAACCTACGGTCTACTGATTTTGATTTTACAATGGAAAAGGGTAAGTTAATAATAACAACTAGGGGTTATGGCCATGGTGTTGGAATGAGTCAGTATGGAGCAAATGCTATGGGTATTGCCGGAAATTCTTACATACAAATATTAACTCATTATTATATGGGCGTAAGTTTAAAATATTTATAAAAAGAACAAATTCTTTTTGAGAAATTGTTCTTTATTTTAATGCTTATAAGCCAAATATCATTCCGATTTTTGAAATTATAAAGCAAAGTAATAAACCTATTATGGTAGGAAGTAAAAAAGCTAATAAAGTCCATTTATTACTACCTGTTTCTTTTTTTATTGTTATTAAAGTAGTTCCACATGGAAAGTGAAATAAAGTAAATATAATGGTACATATAGCTGTTATTATGGTCCAACCGTTATCTACTAACAGACTTTTCAGCTCGGATAAGCTAGCGTAATCAGTTAGACTATTAGTAGATAAATAGCTCATTATAATTATTGGTATTACTATTTCGTTAGCAGGAAATCCTAAAATAAACGCCATTAATATAGTGCCATCTAATCCAAATACTGATGCTACTGGGTCTAACGTGCTAGTACAGTATGATAAAACACTAATATTACCAATTGTAATGTTTGACATTAACCAAATAACAAGTCCAGCAGGAGCAGCAACAACTAAAGCTCTTCCAAGTACAAATAAAGTTCTATCTAAAATTGATCTTGTAATTACTTTACCTATTTGTGGCTTTCTATATGGTGGTAATTCTAGTACGAAAGAAGATGGTAAACCTTTAAGAATGGTTTTTGATAGTAATTTTGATACTGCCAAAGTAACGATTATTCCAAGAATAATTATTATAGTAAGTAGTAGTGCTGAAGTTACTGAAGAAAAATTAATAGTTGCAAAAAACATTGATATAATGGCAATTAAAGTAGGAAACCTTCCATTACAAGGAACAAATACGTTAGTTAATATTGCAATTAAACGTTCTCTTGGAGAATCTATTATTCTACACCCCATAACCCCACAAGCATTACATCCAAAGCCCATACACATGGTAAGGGCTTGTTTACCATGACATTTAGCTTTCATAAACAATTTATCTAAATTAAAAGCTATTCTTGGTAAAAATCCAGAGTCTTCAAGTAACGTGAATAGTGGAAAAAATATTGCCATTGGTGGAAGCATAACGCTAACAACCCAAGAAGTTGTTTTAAATATTCCAAGAATAAGTACGTCATGAATAATAATGGGCGTGTTTATTTTAAGTAAGATTTCTGATAAATAATCTTGCACGTTAAATAAAAACCTTGATAAAATATGAGATGGATAGTTAGAACCAGAAATAGTAAGCCAAAATATTATTCCTAAAAACATAATCATAATAGGAATTCCAAATATCTTAGAAGTTAAAATTTTATCTGTTTTAGAAGTTTTATATTCATTATTATTAGTAACTTCTTTACTTATTTCTTCACTCTTTTTAATTATTGTAGTTACAATATCATTTTGATAATCATTAATATTATTAACTAAAAGATAATTATTACAAATATTTATAACGTTTTCTATTTCATTAATACTTTTATCATTTAAATTAATAAAATCATATATTTTATCATTAAGCAATTTGTTATTTTCAATTAATTTAATTGCTAGAAA
>JAVXAN010000038.1:0-6614 GCA_036660495.1 Bacilli bacterium
ACCTTGTAAAATAGTTTCTAAGTTGTTAATTGAATTAACCATTTCTTCAACTGATTTGTTTATTTTTAGTATTTCAGTACTTGTTGTTACTCTAGGTAAAGCAGTTTGAATTTTTTCTCCTTCTGCATTTAAAATATGAGATATCGAAGTCTGTTCTAATGCTACCGATTCAATAATATCTGATATAGCCTTTTGTCTTGGGCTTGGGGCTACTGTTGTTGTTGACATTGTAGTTGTGGTTGTAGTTGTTGTAGTTGTGGTTGTAGTTGTAGAAGTAGTAAAACTAGTGCAAGAACCAGTTGTTGAAGGATCATAAATATCTGGTAGTGATCCTGCAAAGGTGTTATTAACGGCCAATAATGATCCATTAAGAGTACTAGTTAAAATTGTTCCATATAATGTCTTAGCATTTGTATTAACTACTGCATAAGGTGCTAAAAAAGATCCATATATATTAGAGTTAATTAATACGTTGTCGGCATCAGGAAAATTCCATAAAACATATTTAGCTTGAGCTTTAGTAATTGCAACTCCATTCATTAAAGTAGTAAAATTATTAAGCGTTATGTTATTTCCATAAATACTAATAACGATTGTTGATGATGCTGGTGCCACAATATTTATACTAGTAATATCACTAATATTTAACCCTGATTTATTTACATTACTACCATCCACTAAAAACGTATTAATAGCAGCATCAGTTCCAGTAAGAGTTAAGGTGCTTCCATTAACTAACTGAGTACTAGGTGTTGATACATAATTTGCCCAAGCAATTGATGAACACTCTAAATAACTAATCATTGCAGCTAATGAATAACTACCAAACTGATATGGTAACGGCTGATTTGGTATTCCGTTTGAATTTGTCATAGTATATTTTGTAACAGTACCACCTGGAGTTTCTATTCCAGAATTTTGAGTGAAATTTGTACCGCCAGTAATATTCATGTCTTTTTCAACTCTCAAAGCAAAATAATAATTTTGTGTTTGTACTGGTAAATCTGCACCAACACTATAATTATTATATAAAGCATTTCCTCCTACCCATACTGATCCTGTTGCTGAAGCATTAGACTGAGTATGGTTGTTAAAAACAAAAATATTTTCATCATTCATTGTGTAAAAGTTTAAAGCCATTGTCATTACTCCTTTCTTTATTATTAATTTACTTAATTTCGTAAGTTAATAAGGAAACGTATTTATAATACGTTTATGCAATAAGATACTATAAATGTGGCTTTACAGTATTTCTCTTGCTGATATATAATATGAAAAAAATAATGATATGTATGGGGGTAAATCATTAAGATTGTTATTTTATTTATACGTGCACTCTAGTATCTGCCATGACCTGGATCTATTATTATCATAAAATCACTCCTCATGTTATTGTATGAAACACCCATTAATTTGTTATAAATATTACTGCATAAAAAAAGGACTTATAAAAGTTCTTTTATTTGCTTGGCTTATTTAACGTCACTTTTGTTTTTATTTCTTTATTATCTCGGTAAAAGGTTATTTCAGCATTATCTCCAACTTTATACTTATATAACTCATATCTAAATTCTGCGGTTGTAGTTACCTTTTTTTCATCAATTTTAGTAATAATGTCTCCAACTTTTAGGCCTGCTTTTTCTGCCGGATATCCACTATTAACAGTTCGAATTATAATTCCAGCATCTATTTTATCATTTACCTCAATACCATACCTATAAAGAAGATATTTATTAGTCATGTCAATAACCTGAATTCCCATTAAAGGTCTTTGAATTTTCTCGCCTTTTTCAAGTATATTAACATAATTCATTGCTTCTTCAATTGGAATAGCAAAACCCATTGCTTCTATTTGTGAATCAACAAGTTTTAAAGAAGTTATTCCAATTACGTCACCTGCTAAATTAACTAATGGTCCACCACTATTACCTGGATTAATAGCAGCATCTGTTTGTAATACTTTTACAATATACGATTCACTAAACTCATTATTAATTTCTATTATTCGATCTTTACCTGCTAAAATACCTTTAGTAACCGTTCCTGCATAAGTTGATCCCATTGGAGAACCAATAGTAAAAACCGTATTACCTAACTTTGAATTTTGACTGGTTCCAATACTCGCCACTGACAAAACTTCACTAGCCTTCATTCTTAATACCGCTATATCAGAATATGTATCAAGCCCTAACAAAGTTAAATCAACGGTTTTATTATTAGATAATAATCCTTGAACATGAGATCCTCCATTTACTACGTGAGCATTGGTTAAAACATATCCATACTTATCATCTTTATTATAAATAAAGCCTGTACCCGTGCTAAGGTTTTGCCCTTCATCACTTATAACCTCAATACATAATACCGAGTCGTACGCTTTTTCTATAGCATTTTCCATAGCTTCTTCTGTTACAACGGTTTTAGAAATAGTTATTTTTTTAGTAATTACTTTCTTATTATTAGCGTTATATAAACAAGTTAATCCAATTCCTAATAAAAATACGATTATAATTACTAACAAGTAAATTAACAATTTCTTTATATTTATTTTACTTTTTTTATTTTTATTGTTTTTATTTGAAACTTCGATTTTTTCCATTAATATCACCTTCTTAAGTTACGTTTGCGATGTCTCTCCAATTAGTTGGAAATCCCATGCAATCAAGTATTTTTGACTGTAAAACGATTTCTACCTTACCATCTAAAACATCTAATTCATATCCGACTTCTGCTACTAAAACCCTAAAATCACAATCTACCATTACTGATTTTAACATTATTATTATTGCAAATATATCATTCTTACCATAAACATATTCATCATTTGTTATTGGCAAATTAAGTTCTCTATGATACCTAGTATCTGGTATTTCTCTTTGTGTATGATGATCATACACAATATCTTCATGGGCACATAAATTACGATAGTTTGATAAAAGGGCTATATATATCCCAAGGGTTTCCACGTCTAAATTATAATACTGAGCAATTAATATTTGATCTTCTGGTTTTAATATGGAATATAATTCGTTTATCATTCCAAAAGATAATAATTTAACTAATATCCACAGTGGTACAAATCCATAATTACTTAAATAATGGAGAGTGGCACTATGCTGCCTACCATTAACTCTTATTTGCCTTTTTATCTTATTTAAAACATCATTTACTTGTCTTATTTTTTTAGAATCCCTTGAAAAATTAGATGGTTTTAAATAATCTTTTTCTTTTATACCATACTTTTTAGATAAATTATATGAAATAATTGATTTTAAGTTATTTTCTACTATTAACAAATTTTTAAACAAAATGTTTCTAAAATTTCGGTCAAACTGAAACAAACTATACATTTCATCAAACCTAGTCCCATTAATAAAAGTCCTGTCTTTTTCTGATTTTAAAAACAAATGTCTATACCCATTAATAAAAAAGTAGTTTTCTCTTAATAATAAATTCATGGTTTTTTGCTCATCTTCAATAATAAGGCCTTTACTACGCAATATTTCTATTTGTTCTTCTAAGGTTTTAAATTCTTTTGTTTTCACTTATTATCACCTATTATAAATTATATCATATATTTTGAATTTCGAACTACCTAACTATAAATTATTATAAAAGAAAAAACCAGGTGTAAACCCGGTTTTAAAAATATTAACGTTTTGAAAATTGTGGTGCTTTACGAGCTTTTTTAAGACCGTATTTTTTACGTTCTTTAATTTTTGAATCCCTAGTGATAAATCCTTTTTCTTTTAAAACCTTACGGAATGATGCATCTGAAGTAGGATCAGTATTTTGATCATACTCTAATAATGCCCTAGTGATTCCTAAGCGGATTGCTCCAGTTTGTCCTGAAAAACCTCCACCATATGCAGATATTTCAATATCAAATTTATCACGAGTATTAGTTGCGTCTAAGGGCTGTGTTAAATCCATAACTAAAGTTTTAAAAGGAAGGTATTCATTTACATCTTTACCATTAATGGTAATTTTTCCTTTTCCAGAAGTCATTCTAACACGTGCTATTGAACGTTTACGACGACCCGTTCCAACGAATGTTTTTGCCATTTACTTTCCTCCTATAACTCTAAATTTTCTGGTTTTTGAGCTTCATGCTTATGATTAGCATTTTCATATACAAATAATTTCTTATATGTTTGACGTCCTAATCTTCCTTTTGGAAGCATTCCTTTTACTGCTCTTTCTACCATTTCAACTGGATAATTTTGACGCATTTCTTTAGCTGTTCTTTCACGTAATCCACCAGTATACCTACTATGATTATAGTAAATTTTTTGATCTAGCTTATTCCCGGTTAATTCAACTTCTTTTGCGTTAATAATGATAACGTTATCGCCACAGTCTACGTGTGGTGTAAAGGTTGTTTTATGTTTACCTCTTAAAATAACTGCTGCTTTAGAAGCAATACGTCCAAGTGGTTTACCTTTAGCATCAATAACATACCACTTACGTGTAATGTTTGCGGCATTTGCCATAAATGTTGTCATACTAATTTTTTTCCTTTCCTTAATAAGCTTATTTTCCCATGATAAGCTTATGTGGGGCTGTAAAATGTACCAATTTAGATTCTATCAATAAAAGTCTTACTTGTCAATGATTTTTCGCTATTTTTGAGTTATTTTCAGTGTTACTTTAGTAGTCTTAGACGAATAGTTAACTCTAACGTCTGAACCAGATACCTTAACAGGAATCTCATGCTCTCCAACACCTAAGTCTTTTAAATCAACAAAAGCTTTTATTGTTGTTGGATCAAGAGCTGAAATAACTTCATTAACACCCTTAATACTAACAGAAACTTTGGTATTGTTCTCACCAATTGCTTGAACTACTAATCCTGATCCCAAGTTTTCATATTCTAAGTATATGTTATCAATTTCTTTACTTGATTGCTCACCTAAAGAAATATTAATATTTAACGAGTTTTGACTTACTGATTTAACTCCTTTAGGTTTTGTTAATGTAATTGAATATTTTTTATTATCTTTAAGGCCTTCTACATCAACAAATACCGGAATAGAATTAATAGTATCTAAAACTTTAGAATCTCCATATATAGTAACTGTATTAATATCCATTTTTATATCACTTATCGCTTTTCCAAACACTACTTTTCCTTTTGGAATAACCTTTATTGGAACCTGTTTTTGTGGAGAAGTGATTTTAACAATTGCTGTTACCTTAGCTGGAACAACCTCAACCTTTACTGGTTCACCAGAACTATTATATGCAACTAATTTTACATCTTTTAGTTCTTGATCCCCTACTTTAGGATCAACTAAGTTTTGTAAATCAATTAAGGCTTTAATTGAAGCAACGTTTTTTAAAGCAGCCTCATTACCTTTTACAAAAGCCTTAGTAACATTAAGCGTAACGTTTTCAATAAACAACTTAGAATCAATTTTATCTTTATTAATCACTTCATAATTAATTTCTTTTTCTAAAGATACTTTTTCATAAATAACAATTGTTGCAACTGATGGATCTAGCTTATATTCAACAGAACTTAAGGCTCTTTTATATTTTAAGTTTACTTTATGAACTCCTGGTTCCAATCCACTTAAATCTACCGTAATATCATTAGTTGGTAGTTGTTTAGCTAAATATATATCGGATTTTCTACCAATTAAAGTAATATCAACCTTTTCTGGTAACCCTTCTACTACGTAAGCTTCTTCATTATATGTAGCAGTTATTGATTGATCATATAAAACTTCAGCAGTAGTTTCAATTAATGAAGTAGCTTTACTATCTGTAAAGATAAATACGCCAAGAGCTATAACTAAAGACATTATTAATAAACCCGATTTTTTTGTAAGGGCTTTTTCAAAACCACGGTTATCAAATTTTAACTTTTCTGATAATGCAACAAAAAACCTAGTTATTGGAAGAATTATCTTTTTATCAATGAATTTTCCTATTAATTTGAAAAAATGGGAAAAACCATTAAATATTTTATTAGTCTTCTTCATCTTCTACCTCTTCCATTTCATAATCAAATTCAGCTGTCTTCTTTGGTTTTAATTCTTCTAATATCATTTTTTTAGCCTCATCAATTGATAAGTTATAATTTAAGTTACCATTTACTGCTATTGATATCCTACCAGTTTCTTCAGATACAATTATAGCAATCGCATCACTTTCCTCGCTTATTCCAATAGCAGCACGATGCCTTGTTCCTAGTCTTTTGCTAAATTTCATTTCAATTGTAGTTGGAAAAACCGCTCCGGCACTGGTTATTTTATCACCTTGAATTATTACTCCACCATCATGAAGCGGATTATCAGGGAAAAATATAGCTACTAATAATTCGTTTGAAATATCTGCATATAACTTTTTAGATCGTTCAATATATTCAGCAAGAGAATTATCTCTTTCAATAACCATTAGAGCTCCAATCCTATGCTTTTTTAAATATTCAATTGCAGTACCTATTTCATATACAATTTTTTCTCTTTCAGAAATAGATAATACTTTATGCCTTCCAAGTAATTGTGACCTTCCTAACTGTTCTAAAACAGACCTTATTTCAGGTTGAAATATAATTATTAATGCTAAAGGTCCCCACATTATTACATATTCTAATAATAGTCCAATTG
>JAVXAN010000039.1:0-6428 GCA_036660495.1 Bacilli bacterium
AACAGCTAAATAAAAATTTTTATTCACACCTTCAAATGATTCAATTGTTCCATCCAATGAATAGGCACTACCATCTAAATTTGAATATTCAGAAGTATAAAACTTATGCCTAGAATTTACTAAAACTTTTTCTTGTTCTATTATTTTATATAATAATGATTCCTTATTAATAATAATTTCATGAACATATTTTTCATGGCTCTGATGGCTTTCTATATTATCAAATCTTAAGGTTTTTCCTCCAACAACACGAAGCATATTATTCATACCAGCACATATGCCTAAAATGGGTATATCATTATCATAACAATATTTAGCAATAAATATTTCATAATGATCTGAAAAATTACCACCTTGTAAAATTATTCCATCACATAATTTTATTTGTTGAATTATCACAATTAACTATATAATATATTCCAACAAAATCATTATTGTATAATATTGAATTTAATAACGCATTCTTTTCTTTAGAAGTATATTTTAAAATCCAAAAAGGGAATTTTTCTTTTTTAGAAAAAGCATTGTTATATAACCTTTTTGTTTTAGCATTATGTTTTTTATAATTACTATATACTAAATTCATCATTGAACTCCTCTTTAAACTATTTTCAATCTAATTTATAAAAATGATTAAGATTTTACTGATTACTATTTATTTTAATATATAAACAAATAAAAGAGTTAATATAAGACAGAATCACCTGTTTTTAAGGGGATTTTATTAAAATTATACCTAAAAATGTAAAAAGGAATCTTGTTTAACTCCTATCATAAGTAATCCTTCCTTTTTAACTTTATTTACCTTTATAATAATACCCAAATCTGTTTTGTGGTATTTATAACTAATTTTCCATTTATCTTAAATATGTAAGGATCTTTTACCTTTGTTAAAAAGCCCAAAATTCTTTCATTACTAGATTTTATTATATTTTTTTAGGTATTGTTTTTTTTGATTTAAAATATGTTTTGCAACTTTTCATAACAGTCATCGTACATAAATGATTATGGTGGATTAAAACCATTTTTTTTCAAATCATTTAAACATATAGGACAACTTAAACGAGATACCTCTCCTATTTCATATGCATATTTTAGTTTGTTTCCAGAATTAAATATATCATTACTACCTCCACTATATTTTATTTGTTTGGGATATAACAATACTTTATTGATATTAACAATATATTTTAATTCACTTACTAGTTAAGCTATATATGAACAAATAATTAAATTTTTTTTCATCATTTGTTTCTTTTAAATTAGTACTATTTTATTCTGCCAACTTTTGTTATTGGAAACAATCTAAAAGTTGCTTTCCCTAAAATATCCTGCTTATCAATTAGTCCAATAAACCTACTATCTTTAGAATTATTACGATTATCACCTACAACAAAGTATTTATCACCAGGGATTGTTAAAAAGCCTAATGATTCTAGCTTAAAATTAGCTGTATCGTCATTATTAAACGCTTCTAGCGTTAAAAAACCATCAACATATAAATTGTTGCTTTTATATTCAATATGTTCTCCTGGAAGGCCTATAACCCTTTTAATAAGCTTTTGATCTTTATAATTTAAAATGACAACATCAAACCTATTAATATCATTAACTTTATAATTTACTTTGTTTAAAATAACAATGTTATTATCATTAAGTGTTGGTTCCATTGAAGAACCATCTACTATTGCCGGAGTAATTATAAAAGTTCTTATTAATATTACAATTAAAACAACAATGATATATGGTGATATTGCCTTAACTTTTTCTTTCATTATCTTCTCCTAATAAAAAATAAGGCATAATAAGCCTTATTAATTTCTTTCTTTGATTTTATATTGTTTTTTTAGACTTCTGATAAAGTTTAACTTAGCTCTTCTAACTTTACCTTTTCTAAGTACAACAATTGAATCTAGTTTTGGTGAATGAACTGGAAAAATCCTGTCAATACCAACACCATAAGACGTCTTACGAACGGTAAATGTTTCTGAAACTCCAGAACCTTTACGAGCCATTACAACTCCTTCAAAGTACTGAATTCTTTCCTTTTTTCCTTCGTTGATACGTACACCAACATTTACGGTGTCCCCAACTCTGAATTCTGGAACGTTTGGATTTAGTTGTCCGTTTGTAATTTCACTAATCTTATCCATATTTTCGCATCCTTTCTATAACCAGCAATCATAATCATAATAATCAATAGCGGATTGCTTTTTCAAACATTAAGATTTTATCATATTATTTTTATTAATGCAAGTTTTTTTTGCCGCATCTTGTGCTAAAACATATAAATTATTTTCTAAATCATTATCAAATAAAACTTCATTTGTAATTGATATATGCATACTATCATCTTTTTGCATGGGAATAAAAGAAACGTTAATACCTTTACTTTGATAAACAATCCTTCTAAAAGTTCTAATAAATTTCATTGTCGTATTTTCTTGATAATAGCTCATTTCTTTTTCATGATCATTAATTATTTTATCTATTTTATCTTTATCAGTTTTTATACTTTCGTAATACTTCATTCTTCTATTAAATGATATAACATGAGAATTGTACCTAACTGGTAAAAAACTTGGAACAATAACATTATTAATACCAATTGATTTTAGAAAACCAAAAGTAATTATTAACGAAGCTAAAAAACTCTTAGTAACACCAGTTAAGTTTTCTGGATTTTCAACGTTATTAGTACTTTCAAAAGGCTCAATAAAACCAGAATCAAGTTTGAAAAGCAATCTATTTATCTCTTTTTTAAACTTTGTATTTTCGCTAACTTTATTTTGAAGCGCGTATATATAACAAGTTTCTCCATTAATACCTATCATTACTTTTGGAAGGGCTACTTCTTCATCATTCCTATTTAATACTGGCGTTAAAGAATATGGCGTTTCTAAAAGCATTTTTTCTTTACTACAAAAAATACTGATTTCAGAAGATAATGCTGGAGAAAACCCTAAATAAGTTTTTTTCTCATTAGGCAAATTATCATCTAAAAAAGCCGTTCTTATTTTTAAATATTCAACAGGATTACTAAAATCATAATAAGTAGCATTAGAAAAAGCATATCCTAAAGTTTCTTTAATATCATCATGACTAAAACTGCTTTTATTAAAATAAAATGGTAAAGCTTTATTCACGTATTGCTCTAAAACATTAGAAAAATTTTCAACGTTTTTTATAACTAAAACTGGTTTGGGGTTTTTAGCAGTTTGATTACCATAAAATTTTCCAAGTTCTACTATGTTTGTATTAAAACTGACAGCTCCAAAAACATCATTAGCAAAAAAGCCTTCATGAATTACTTCTGGAATTATTTCTTCAAAAAATATTTTACTTATATACTCCATTTTAACAGCTCCATTTTCAGATTTGATAATCATAACTATTTTCTTCTTGTTCCTAAATTATTTTCAAAAGAACTGATAGTTTTAGTTTTTATAAACTCAGATACCAAAAAATTAATTTCCTTTATAATATTATTTAAAGCTTCTTTACCTAAATAATTGCTATAAGCACTTATTACCATTGATTTTAACATTTCAGCTTCTCCTAATACCCTACTTGATGACTCATCATCTGAATCTTCTAAAGCAAGTTTTAAACGATATGTTAAAATTTCTATTTTCTTATAAATATTTTTATTAGCGATTTTTTTAATGAAATTAGGATTAGTTATCACTATTTTTTTAGACTTGTTATCAACACTTTTTTCCTTTAAAGTATATCCTTTAATATTACTACACTTTAATATAGTAATTACTTTAATATCATCATTTTTAATTAAAGCATATTGTTTTCTTGATTTTTTGTTTTCAACAACTTCAGTAACCTTTATATTTTTAACTTCATCAACATCTATTCTATTTTTGTTTTTATTAATACCAGCTTTTTTAAGAATAATTTTTTTCTTTAATAAATCCGGCCTTTTATCATTAGTTACTTTTAGCTGCTCATTTTTACGCCATTTATCAATCAAAGCATGATCACCACTTAAAAGTATTTCCGGGACTTGCATTCCTTTATAATTCCTTGGCTTTGTATAAGTAGGATAATCTAACAAATTATGATTAAATGAATCATTAGCATGTGAGGACTCTTCAATTACTCCAGGAATTAGTCTAACAATAGCATCAGTCATAACCATTGAGGGAAGCTCCCCACCAGTTAAAACAAAATCACCAATGCTTATTTCCTCATCAGCTATTTCTTTTATTCGCTCATCAAAACCTTCATAGTGACCACAAATTAAAATTAAGTGCTCTTCTTTAGCAAACTCATAAGCTTTTTTTTGATTAAACTTACTTCCTTGAGGAGTAAGTAATACAACCTTAGAATTTTTATCCTTTATTGATTCTACCGCATCGAAAATAGGCTGACACATAAGAACCATTCCCGATCCACCGCCATAAGGAGTATCATCTACCTTCTTATGTTTGTTTTTAGCAAAAGATCTAAAATCAATAGTGTTTATTGATACCTTTTCTTCTTCAACAGCTCTTTTAATTATTGATTCACTTTTAAAACCATCAAACATCTTCGGAAATAAAGTTAAAATATCAATTTTCATGGTATCAACCCCTTTACATCATTAACAATTACTTTTTTTTGTTTTTTATCAACTTCAAGAATAAAAGCCTTAACGTATGGAATCATTATTCCATTATCTAATACTAAAACTTCATTTGCCGGAGTATCTAAAACTACATTAACAGTGCCAATTGTTTTGCTACTTATTATAACATCAAAACCAATTAAATCAATAGATAAAAACTCGTTTTTATCTAAAGCTAAACTTTCTTTATTTATATATACTAAAGATCCTTTTAAACATTCAACTAAGTTAATATCATGCATTTCTTTAAATAAAACCATATCAAAGTTTTTATGCTTTCGGTATGACTCTATTTCATAACCCTTCTTGTTATTACCTACGTATAGAACAAAATCTTTAATAAAAACTTTATCTTTATGTCTAAAATTTGATAATATTTTTACCTCACCTTTGATTCCATGTGTATTAACTAATTTCCCAACTTGTAAAAATTCCATCATTAACCTCCAACTTTTACTTTTATTATACAATAAAAAACGCTTTTTTTTAAGCGTTTAAGTGTTTGTTTTCAATTATTATGATAACTCATGCATAATAATTGAACCTGCTACAGCAACATTAAGGCTTTCACAAGTTTTATTCATGTTAATATACAAATTCTCATTAACTAATTCTTGAACGTTCTTATTAACACCTGATCCTTCACTTCCTAATACAATTGCGTACTTATCTTTAGACTTGATAGATTTAATGTTGGTCCCATTAACAACATTCGTCCCATATACATAGTAACCATAACCTTTTATTTCATTTATAAATAAATCGATTTTTCTAGTAATAACGTTTATTTTAAACATCATTCCCTGGCTTGATCTAATAACTTTTTGATTATATTTTTTAGCACAATCTTCGCTTAAGACTACAGTATCATAATTAAAAGCAACCGCGCTTCTTATAATTGCACCAACATTACCAGGATCTTGAACGTTGTCTAAAACAATAATTTTATTACCTAAAGATTCTTTTTCTTTAATGTAGAAACATATTCCAATGATTTTAGGACTTGATGGTAAGGTGCTAATTGACTCCATTACGTTTTTTGTAACAATTATTTTATTTAAATCATAATTGAAATCAGTACCATCTAATACGATTATTTCTTTTAAAACTCCTGATTTAAAAGCTTCATCAACCAGGTGTTCTCCTTCTACTAAAAAAGTTTCTTCTAATAACGAATGTTTATTATTTAACATTTTTTTTATCTCTTTTATTTTACTATTTGCAACTGAAGTTATTACCATAATTACTCCTTTAGTTTTTTTCTTATATTTTTATAATTTGGACAGTATTTTTCAACTTCTTTCCAAAAATCAGGGCTGTGATTAAAACACACAAAGTGTGATAATTCATGAACTATTACATAATCTAAAAACACCTGATTTTTTTTAATTAGCTCAAGGTTTAACGTAACTGAATTATCCCTTCTATTGCATACTCCCCACCTAGTTTTCATACTTCTTATTTTTAATTTAGGATATGGGATTTTTTCTTCAAACAAATCATAAATAGCCTGTATCCGGCTTTCAAAGACCTCTTTTGCTACTACTAAGTACCACTTTAAAAGCATTTTGTCATCTTTTACAAGTAACTTTTCATTTTCAAGTACCGGCTTTTTAATTACGTTACAATAAACAACATCAATTACCTCTCCTAAATATGAATTAGGTGTTTCTTTTTTTTCTTTTTTCTTACGAAGTTGTAAAGAAATCATTCGAACAATTTGTTTTTCGTTTTCTTTAATAAGTTTTCTAACCGTTTTATCACTATAAATCATAGGACAAGTAATTATTATTTCTAATTCTTCATT
>JAVXAN010000040.1:0-6149 GCA_036660495.1 Bacilli bacterium
CAAACTATTTCTCGTATCAACTGTATCAATTATAATAAAATACGTAGTTTTATTTACAACCGGAATTTTAGGATTTGGAATAAAAGCGCTTTTATTTTCTATAATATCTGGAATAATTATTACAACCATAATTGCATCATATGTAACAATAAAAGAATTAGACAAAAACGTCTAACCCTTTTATTTTATAATAAGAATATACTTATCTTTCACATCTCATAAAACCAACTTTTCTAACTACTGCTTCATATTTTGGCTTTGATATTAAAATAGCTTTTTTAAGTCCTTTATCTAATATATTATCAAGCTCTTTGGAATTCATTATCTTATTAAACTTAGTTTGAAAATCCGTTAAGAATTTAACAACACTATTTGCAACAGCAACTTTAAAAGCGCCATAGTTTTTACCATCAAACTCCTTTTCTATTTCATCAAAGTTCTTACCTTCTAAGCAAGAATAAATAGTCATCAGATTAGAAATACCCGGTTTATTAACTACGTCATACTTAACAACCATTTGACTATCAGTAACTGCTCCCATTATCTTCTTTCTAGCTACGTTTACATCATCAAGTAGTAAAATACTTCCTTTTGCTATAGTATCTGAATCCGACTTATTCATTTTCTTTGTAGGATCTTGTAAATTTTTTATTCTAGCTCCCTGTTTTGGAACAACAACTTCTGGAACCTTAAACGTAGCACCATATTTTCCATTAAACCTAATTGCAATATTTCTAGCTAATTCAACGTGTTGCCTTTGGTCTTCACCAACAGGAACAACGTCTGTATCATAAAGTAAAATATCACTTGCCATTAAAACCGGATACGTATAAAGCCCACAAGTTATAGATGAATCGTTTAATTTTTTTGACTTATCTTTATACTGAGTCATTCTATTTAACTCACCAATGTATGTACCACATTCTAGTATCCAAGATAAATTAGCATGATATAAATTTTCTGATTGAATAAATATGTTTGTTTTAATAGGGTCAATACCACAAGCTAAGTAGGTAGCAGCTACTTTCTTAGTTTTTATATTTAATTCTTCTGGATTGTTTGAAATTGTAATAGCATGTAAATTAGCAACAAACATATACATTTCATACTCATCTTGCATTTTTAAAATCGGCTTTATTGCTCCTATATAATTTCCAAGCGTTAAATCTCCAGTTGGTTTAATTGCTGTTAATAATCTTTTCATAGTTAAATCCTCCTATTTATTAATCTGATAACGTACAAGTATATCCCTTTTGAACATATACTTCTTTTAAATCATTCATAGTATCATCCTGCTTTGGAAGTCTAAACAAAACTGTTTTACCATCTACCGCAGTAATTGAATTAAAATTCACTAAATTATAATCTGTTTTAAACGTAAATGTAAAACCTTTTTCATCTTTTACATATGACGCTTCATTGCCTTTTACACTAGTGTTTGTAACATATAAAGTTTCATATTGTTTTGATAGATCTTCTATAATAATTGAAGCATTACTGCCAATTAATACAACTGCATATGAAAAATCACTTGCTTTAATTAAATTATTCTCATATATAGCACTTAACGTTGCTTTCTGACTTTCCGTTTCGCTTTTAAGCTCATAATTACACGATAAAACGCCACTTGTAACATCCGTAGTTTGAACAACTGGACTAGTTGTTTTAGATGCCACTTCTTTTGTTTTATTTCCTATATCAGATTTGTTTGTAACATAATATAAAATTAATAAAGTAGCAATAGCAATAACAACCCCTATAAAAGGAAAATTCGGCTTGCTTTTAATGTCAATTACTTCATCATTAGTTACCGGATCAATTATAACTGTATTATTCACCGCACCATCATATAGTTCATCTAAATTTATTTCTCTTGCCAATGATTCTTTTTTTTCATTATTTATTTGTACGTTTAAATCAACTGTTTTTTCGCTATCTTCGTCTAAAACAACTTCTTCTTTTTTGTCTTTCATCATAACTCCTTTATACAAAAATAACGTAATATTAAAAATTATTTAATATTATAATTTATTTTTCGCCTATTTTTTCACCATATTTAACACATGTTTCTTTACCTTTTTTAGTGTTGTTTAAAATTAAATCATCTATTTGTATTAAGTTTTTAACTAGTAAAACAACTGTTGAACCACCAAACTCAAAGTAACCTTTTTCTTCACCCTTAGAAAAATCACCACGTGTTTTAATGTTAGTTATTTTACCAACCATTAAAGCGCCAACTTCAACATATATAACTTTATCAAAATTTTTAGTGCTAATTAATGTAACTTCACGCGTGTTTTCCTTAAACACTTGATATTTATCATATACGATTGGGTTAACCGTATGAAACTTTCCTGATATTTTATAAGTTTTATCAATAACGCCCTCATCAATAAAACAATAATGATGATAATCTTCTACTGATAATCTAAAAACCAATAAATATCCGTTTTTATATTCTTTAGCTATAGTTTTATCACTAATAATACTAGCAACACTATACTTACTATTTTTAATATTAACGGTCAAACCATTATTTATTTTATAACAAGACACTTTAGAATCACAAGGCGATATAAATGCTGACTTTTGTAAATTAATAACTCTTTTTTCACTTTTTATTTTTCTAGTAAAAAAATCGTTAAAGCTATCATATCTATTCTTTTCATAATCGTCTATGTTTATCCCCACTTTATTAATAAATGGCTTTATTATAATTGTTGATAGCTTTTTATTTAAAACAAAGGCAACTGTATTAGAAATGAATTTACTACTTACCATAGGCTTAAGCATAATCCTACCAATAATAGTATTATATAAAAATGATAATCCCTTGTTTGGACTATTGTTTATATATGTTTCCACTATCGCATCATCGACATAATAATGGCTATTTCAATTGCTGCTAAAATAGAACATATTACGTACCATATTCCTGTTGGCTTTTTAATTTTTATGTTTAAAATAAATAAAATCGCCGTAACTAACATAACCAACTGATATGATTGAAAAAATGTTTCAGGGCTTAAAAAAAGCTTTAAGTTATAAACAAAAGGTAAAATTATAGCAACACTTGTTACTGGAAGTCCATAATAATATGAGCTTTTTTCTTTTTTTGGTAAAAGTGATTTTTCCGCTGATAAAACATTAAAATAAGCCAACCTAATTACTGCTGCTACAGCAAATAATATGTAGGTAATAATATTAAAAGTACTCGTAAGTCCTAACGAAATCCCAATAATAATTGGAAACGCTCCAAAAGATACAATATCAATTAGAGAATCTAATTGTATCCCAAAGTTTTTTTCTCGTTCATTTCTTTTAGTAGCTCTTGCCACCGTACCATCAAACATATCACATACCCCAGCTAAAATTAAGCACATCATAGCAGCTGGTATGTTTCCTAAAAACGCAAACACCATTCCTACTACTGAAAAAGATACTCCTAAATATGACAAAATAACTGATACATTGTAAAATCCTATAAACATAATTTTTACTCCTTTAAATACATTATATTTTTAACGTAATTATTATATCATATAATTTCAATTGATGAAAGCTAAAATAAAAAAGGAAGTTAAGATTCCTTTTTTACGTTAAGATTTTCAGCTTCTGGTTTTAATATTGGATATAATACAACGTCTTTTATGTTATATGAATTAGTTAAAAACTGAATAAACCTGTCAATTCCCATTCCCCATCCAGATATAGGAGGCATTCCATATTGCATTGCTTTTAAATACTCATAATCAATATCCATTGCTTCATCATCGCCATTTTCTTTTAACTTGCTTTGTTCAAGTAGTCTTAATTCTTGCTCATTTGGATCAACAAGTTCTGAATAACCATTAATTATTTCTTGCCCATTAACAATTAATTGGAACCTATCGGTTAAAGACGGATTATCATCATTTGCCCTAGCAAGAGGTGATAAATCAATTGGATGCTTAATAAGGTATGCTGGACCTTTTATGTTTGGACGACTAACCTTTTTATATAACTGGTCAATTAAATTACCCCTACCTAAAGATTCAACTTCATCAGCATCAAGCTTTATTTTTTTGTTTTTTATTTCTGATAATAATTCTTTTGCAGTACTAAAATCATCAATGTTAATACCACTATCTCTTAAAATTAAGTCTTTAAAAGTAATAACTTCCCATTCCTTACCAAAATCAATAATTTCTTCACCTATTTTAACTTCTAAAGTACCAAATAAGTCTTTAATAATACTTTGTACCATATTCTTTAAGAAAGACATGTTATCTTCATAATTCCAGTACGCACTATAACCTTCAATCATAGTAAAATCTTGTAAATGATTTGGACTAATACCCTCATTTCTAAAATCTCTTGCTATTTCATATATATGTTCAAATCCACCTATTATAAGTTTTTTTAAAGTAAGTTCTGGTGAAATTCTCATGTACATATCAATGTCTAAAGCATTATGATGAGTAACAAACGGTCTTGCAGTTGCCCCTGAGGCTTTGTTTTGTAAAACGGGCGTTTCCACCTCAATAAAACCATTATTATCAAGATAGTTTCTAAGTAATTTTAAGAACTTAAACCTTAATAAAAACCTTTCTTTAGCATCTTGATTTGTAATTAAGTCAAGATGTCTTTCACGATAAATTATTTCTTGATCCTCAAGACCATGGAACTTATCAGGAAGTACTCTTAAAGCTTTTCCTAAAAAAGTATAGGTTTTTACACGAAGCGTTTTTTCACCAGTTTGAGTTGTGAATATTTCACCATTAACTCCAACAAAATCGCCAACATCAGTTGTTTGATTTATTAATGCATATTCTTCATCACCTAACTCATCTCTTTTTAAACATAACTGCATTTTACCTTCAATATCCCTAATCTCCCAAAAACTGATTTTTCCCATTTTTCTTTTTAACATTACCCTACCTGCAATTGAAACGTTTTTTGTTTCATCTGGTAATAAGTAAGCATCTTTTAAAGAATGTGTTTTATTATATTTTTCAGGGTATACTTTTACCCCTAATTCTTTTAATCTATTTAGTTTTTCATTTCTAACTTTTTGTTGCTCTTCTTTAATTTCCATAATACTCCTCCACTTTTTCTTTATATTATAACATGCTTTATTAAATTTTAAACTATAATTATTTATTAACGATACATTCATACCCCGACTTTTCAAGATTTTTTTTCATACTATCAAGAGTAGTCTTAGAAGTTATGTCTATATAACTAAGCGGTTTGACCTTATTATTGTTTTTATCAACAGCATTAAAATTAATTAATTCAAAATCGTAATAACTGTTAACCTTAAGCGTATCGTTACTTGATTCTAAGTTATGAGTAAAACCGGACATTCCATTTGAATTAATAATAACTTTTGTTTTTTCGGATTTTATTATTTCAACTTGTTTTCTAAATTCATCAGTTTTAGCATGATAAATATAAAGCCCTGATGCGTAAGTTATTTTATCTTTAACGTAATTAAATTCATATTCATCAGTAACTTTATAACCACCATCTTCTACCTTTAAAGAACAAACCATGGTTTTATCATTACTAACGTTAAGATTTATAACGTTATATATTATAAAAACAACTGTTATTATTATTAAAAAAACATAAATAAATATATTAATAATATTTTTACTTTTATGGCTTTCATTACCTTTTTTTTCTACTTCTGGTACTTGTATATCAACCACGTTTTCAAACACTGGTTCCATAATAACTGGCTTAACATCAATTATAGTATCTTGAACTATATTTAACTGAGGTTTTGTTTCTTCTTGATTTTCCACTTGAAACTCCTCTAGTTTTTCAATTTCGTGGATTTCTTCAAAACCTTTATATTGTTCAACTTTCATATTATCTTGAGCATCTAAATACTGATTATCTTTTTGACTACTATTTAGTGTTAATGGTTGATAAACATCTATTCCTTCTGTAGTTTTTTGTAAATCACTTTCGAAAAAATTGCTTTCAAAAATATCATCTATAGCTTTCTCAACGTTTTTTTCACTGAAAGAATCATTTTCTTTATCCATAAATAACACCTCCTATTATAGTAAATTATATCATAAAACATTAATTCAAACAATAAAAAAGAAAAGCTATTTTTTAACATCACTTTTCTTAATAATATACAATTCGTTTTT
>JAVXAN010000041.1:0-6120 GCA_036660495.1 Bacilli bacterium
AAGTAACATCAACTGCTACATACAGTAATCATGGTAAGGATGCAACTACTGCAGAACTTAAAACAGAAGCTCCGTATAAGGAAGTAAGATTTAACTTTACGGATACTACTCAAGAATACATATGGTATATGAATAATGGCAACGCAATGTTTAGAAAAAATTAATGGAGGAAAGAAATGAAAAAGATATTATTAATAATGTTAACATCCCTTTTATTAACAGGCTGTTCACTATCAAATGCGGATTGTAAAAGTGATGGAAGAGCAAATGAGTACATGAAGATGAGTCAGAGTTATAATTTTAAGGAAAAGGATAAGAAATTAACAGAAATGGAAATAGTTAGAAAGTATAGTTTTAATAATAAAGAAAAGTTTAAAGAGTTTAAGGTAATAGTTGATTATGAAATAAAAAATAAAGATAAAAACGTAAAAAAGACAGCTAAGAGCTTTTTAAAGACTTATACTTTAACTACAAAGATAAAAAACATTGATAAGATGACAAATGATGATTTAGCTAAGTATGAAATAAAAAGCAGTGTAAAAGAAATGAAAAAGATGTTAAAAGAAAAAGGTTTGTCTTGTGAAAAATAATAAAATAATCTACTTTTAGTAGATTATTTTATTTATATTAGGGATAAATTTATAATGATAACATATTATTTATTAGGTGATTTTTATGTTAAAAAACGTTAGCAAGTTAGCTGGTCTGTTTCTTCTTTTATTTTTAAGTTTTATATATACTGATAAAGTTTTTGGAGTTGCTAGAAATAATGATCCGTTAATGAAGGAAGTTCTTGACTATAAAGAAAAAAACGATATAAAGCCGTTAAATGCAGTTATTAATGGTAAGGAGATAACTCTTGGTTATGCTGGTATTAGTATTGATGCTAAAAGGTCATATAAAAGCATGAAAAAAGATGGGGGTTTTGATAAAGATAAAATAATGTATGAAAATTCTTTACCAGATACAACGATTTCTAAAACTTATGATTACTATATAACTGGAGGTAATTATAATCAAAAAGAAATAGCCATTATTTTTAAAGTAAAGGATGATACTAACGTAGATTCAATATTAAAGCACGTTGGAAAATCAAGAGTTAAGGTAACTTTTTTTGTAGAGGGAACCTGGCTTGAAGAAAACGTGGAGACGGCTTTTTCTATGGTTAATTTAGGGTGTGATGTATATAATTTAGGATATAATGGTAGGTATGAAAAGAAAAATATTGGTGTAACTAATAATTTAATATCAAGTATTACCATGAAGGATGCTAACTATTGTTTAAACGAAAATAAGAATGAAGACTATTTAAAGGTTTGTAACCGTAAACAACTCCATACGATTTATCCAAAGATAATAAATCCAAGTATATTTGAATTAAAAAAGCAACTGAAAAGTGGAAGCATTATCTCATATGACTTAAATACTTTTGAAACAAATAAATTTGATTTAGTTATAAGAAGTATAACTTCAAGAGGATACACGATAAACAGCTTATCTAAAGTAGCATCAGAAGAAAGGAATTAATTTCTTTCTTCTTTTTTGCTTTTTGTATTTCTATATTCTTATATAAATGTTATAATAAATCATACAGAAGTAGGTGGATATATGCATGATAAATTAAAACTTTTTCTAGAAAAAATAAGTTTACCAAGCAATTATTATGAAGCGTTTGAAAATGGTAAAATATTAAAGTTAAAATTAGATTCAACTCGTAAAAATGGGGTTTTTATAATTGAAATAGAAGATTCATTACCAAGAGAAACATTAGAATATATTAACCATCATGTTAATGAAGGGTTTCCAGAAATGAATAACATTAAAACCGAGTTTGTAATAAGAAACACTGATTATACAAAGATGGGTGATTATTATGAAAGTGCTATTGAAAATAGTGCTTTAACAAAGCCAATGAAGGCTTTGTTTAAAGAAAAATCAATTGTTACTGATGGAATCATGTTGTTAATAAAAGTTAATAATATTGCTGAAGAAAACATTATTAGAAAACATCTTGATAATATCCAACTTTATTATAAAAAGTTAGGATTTGAAAAGGCAAATATTAGCATCATAATTGATGAGGAAGCGGCTGAAGCTTTTAAAGCAAAATTAAAAGAAGAAATAAACAAGGGACCCTTAAACAGTAAGAAGAAGGAGAATCCTGTTATTTTTGGCGAAGCCTCAAAAGGTAAGATAACTGATATTAAAGATATAATTATGGAAGAGGCAAACGTTACGGTTGAAGCTTATGTTTTTGCAACGGAAGAATTTGAATCAAGTAAAAGTAACTTTAAGATACTAACTCTTAAGATAAGTGATCGTAGTGATAGTATTTATGCAAAGTTTTTTACAAAAGATGAAAGAGATTTTAAAAAGTTAAGTAAAGGCATAAAAAAAGGTGAATGGTACCGAATAAATGGTTATGTTAAGCAGGATATATATGCTAAAGATTTGGTTCTTAACGTTCGTAGTGTTATAAAGATTGCTTCAAAAGATAATAAGATTATTGATGATGCTCCTGAAAAAAGAGTTGAACTTCATACGCACACGATGATGAGTCAGATGGATGGACTAACTAAGGTTGACTTAGCAAAGCATACCGTTGAAATTGTTGATGAAGCGATAAAATGGGGTCATAAGGCTGTTGCTATAACTGATCATAATGGAGTGCAAGCTTTTCCGATAGCTTATTCAACGGTTAGAGATTATAACAAAAAACTTCCAGAAGGAAAAGAACCGTTTAAGGTTTTATATGGAACTGAATTAATGCTTATTGATGATACGATAAAGATTGTTGTTAGACCTAATGATACTAAATTAATAGATAATACTTACGTTGTATTTGATCTTGAAACAACTGGATTTAACGCCGGTGGTGGTGATACAATAATTGAGATAGGTGCTGTTAAACTTAAAAATGGGGAAATCATTGATAGGTTTGATAAACTAATTAATCCAGGGCATAAGCTTAACTCAAAGATTACTGAAGTAACTAGTATAACTGATGCGATGCTTCAGGGTAAACCAAGTGAGGAGCAGGCAGTAAAAGAGTTTATTAACTGGTTTGAAGATTATCCAGTGGTTGCTCATAATGCAAAGTTTGATACTTCGTTTATTGAAATGGCTTATCAAAAATATAACCTAGGAACTTTTAATAATCCGGTTATTGATACTTTAGAACTTTCAAGAACACTTGATAATAACTTTGCTAGGCACAGTTTGTCAGCTTTAGTAAAAAGGTATAGTATTCCTTTTGACGAAGAATCTCATCACCGTGGTGATTATGATGCTGAAGCAACAGCCCTTGTTTACCATAAAATGATGGAAAAGTTAATATCAAGAAATTATGAAAAAATAAAAGATTTAGACAACTTAGTATCAAAGGATGAAATTCATAAGTATGGTAGGGGATATCACGTTAATTTAATTGCTAGAAATAAAGTCGGACTTAAAAATTTGTTTAAGATAATAAGTTTAGCTAATACTAAGTATTTATATAAAACTCCTAGAATTCTTCGAAGTGAAATTGAAAATAAAAGAGAAGGAATACTAGTTGGAAGTGGTTGCTATGAAAGTGAAGTGTTTGTAGAAGCTAGAAGTAAGAGTAATGAAGAATTAATCAACATTATTAATTTTTATGATTACGTAGAAGTACAACCACCAGAAGTATACGATCATTTACTTCAAATGGGTGATTTTGCTAGTAAGGAAGAATTGTTAGATAATATTAAGAAAATTATAAAGACAACTGAGGATGCTGGTAAGATAATTGTTGCAACGGGTGATGTTCATCATTTGACCCGTGAAGATAAAATTTTTCGAGAGATAATTGTAAACCAAAAAGTACCAGGTGGTGGAAGACACCCACTTTCAAGAAAAAACATTACGGAAATACCAAGTCAGCATTTTAGAAC
This sequence comes from Bacilli bacterium, assembly GCA_036660495.1. Classification (GTDB taxonomy): domain Bacteria; phylum Bacillota_I; class Bacilli_A; order RF39; family UBA660; genus JAVXAN01. The sequence goes on from JAVXAN010000041.1 coordinate 3,915, forward strand.
AACAAAAGAAATGTTGTCTGATTTTTCGTTTTTATCAGAAAAAAAAGCTAAAGAAATAGTTATAACAAATACTAATAAGATAGCAGATATGGTAGAAATAATTGAAGTAATTATTGAAACTGGTGGAATTCCTTTTTCTCCTAAAATAGATAACTGTGCAGAAATAACTACTAACATGGTTTATGATAAGGCGAAAAGTATGTATGGAAATCCACTTCCTAATTTTATTGAAGAAAGAATAAAGCAGGAATTAAAGGGTATTATTGGCGGAGGATTTGATGTTATATATCTTATTGCCCAAAAATTAGTTAAAAAATCAAATGATGATGGCTATTTAGTTGGAAGTCGTGGTTCAGTAGGCTCTTCTTTTGTTGCTACCATGATGGGAATAACTGAAGTTAATCCTCTTTCAGCTCACTATCGTTGTTTGAAATGTAAACATAGTATTTTTGAAGATGAGTTAGGAGAATCGTTAGGTGCTACGTATTCAAGTGGTTTTGATTTGCCTAATTTAAATTGTCCAAAGTGTGGTAGTCAAATGTACAAGGATGGACAAGACATGCCTTTTGCTACTTTTCTTGGATTTAATGCTGATAAAGTCCCTGATATTGATCTTAATTTTTCTGGGTTAAACCAGGCCTCAGCGCATGAGTATACTAAGGTTTTATTTGGGGTAGATAACGTATATAGGGCAGGAACAATTGGTACGGTGGCCGATAAAACAGCATTCGGTTACGTTAAAGGTTATTGTGAGGAAAAAGGGGTAACTAAAAGAAGCGCCGAAGTAGAGCGTTTAGCCGCAGGATGTACCGGTGTTAAGCGAACAACAGGTCAGCACCCAGGTGGAATTGTTGTAATTCCAAATTATATGGAGGTTTATGACTTTACGCCTTTTCAGTTTCCAGCAGATGATGTAACTTCAACTTGGAGAACGACCCACTTTGATTATCATGCAATTGATCAAGACGTTCTTAAGTTAGATATTTTAGGCCATGATGATCCAACGGTTTTAAGAATGTTACAAGATTTATCAGGAATAGATGTTACTAAAATTGACTTAGGTGATAAAGATACAATGAAGATTTTCTCAGGGCCAGAAATCCTTGGGGTAACAAAAGAGCAAATTATGTGTGAAACAGGGACACTTGGAATTCCTGAGTTTGGTACTAAGTTTGTTATATCAATGCTTGTTGATACAAAACCAACTAGTTTTTCAGAACTAATTAAAATATCAGGCCTTTCTCATGGAACGGACGTTTGGGTAGGTAATGCTCAGGATTTAATAAGAAACAACATAGTTCCATTTAAAGAGGTAATAGGTTGTCGTGATGATATCATGGTGTATTTAATGTATCATAACGTTGAACCAATAAAAGCTTTTAAAATCATGGAATTTGTTCGTAAAGGAAGAGCTAGTAAAGACCCAGATACTTGGAAAGAATACGTTTCAATAATGGAAGAAGCTGGAATTGTTGACTGGTTTATAGATTCGTGTTTTAAAATAAAGTACATGTTTCCAAAAGCTCATGCTGCAGCGTACGTTATGAGTGCGTATCGTATAGCATGGTTTAAAGTTCACCATCCAATGTATTATTATTGTGCATATTTTTCTATTAGATGTTCTGATTTTGACATAATAACAATGATAAAGGGTTATGATGAAATAAAAAGAAAAATGGTAGAATTAAATAATAAGGGTTATGATATTAGTAATAAAGAAAATGGTTTACTTGGAGTTTTTGAACTAGCTCTTGAATATACGGCTAGGGGATTTTCTTTTAAATCAATTGATTTATACAAATCACACTCTAAAAACTTTGTAATTGATGATGATAGCAAAAGTCTTATTCCACCTTTTAATTCGGTTGATGGGTTAGGTGATACAGTTGCTGAAAACATTGTTATAGAAAGAGAAAAAGGAAGCTTTATTAGTGTTGAAGACTTACAAATTAGGGCTAAGATATCAAGTACGCTAATTGAAAAGCTAAGGATGATGGGCGTTTTAAATGATATGCCAGAATCAAGTCAATTGTCACTATTTTAAAAAATAATATAATAAGTTATATTATTTTTTTATGTTATTAGGCATTTTAATTTACATCCTAATTTATCCATGTTACAATTGTAAAAGGTGATATTATGAAGTTTTTATATAATGATGATGAGTATAATGTTAAAATAATTAAAAAAAATAATAAAAACTTAT
>JAVXAN010000042.1:0-6019 GCA_036660495.1 Bacilli bacterium
GAAGTAGATTATGAATTTATTCCCTTTCTTTGTTTATGTATTAATGCTATTTTCTTTAAATCATGACATAAAAAAATCATTAAAACATTACATAATTTTTTTCTAGGCCTCTTACTCTAGTATATCTAAGTCCCTTTTGCTCTTTACATATCATGAAGATTCTTTTTATTGTCTCTTCTCTTAAGTGATATGTAGTTTTCCACAATTTTATATAACGTAGTTCATTTGCTTTTTCAATATATTCTTGCCATACATATCTACTTATTGATTTTGATGATGTTTTATCACCTTTAATATATTTAACAAATATTTTTGAAATAAACCTTCTCTACATAGATTCTATTAATGAATTCTTGTAAGATTAATGTGTTTATACGTGCTAATCCATATTGTCCTTGTACTAGCTTAATATAATTCTTAGTAACACTTTTATATGCCTCTACTTTTCACGTTTTCCTCCACTATAATAGTTTAGTGAACGAAAAAAACCAGCACGAATGCTGATTTTAAATTTGTGTGCAAATATTTATCAAAATTTTGCTGTTTCCAAGTAGTCTTTTGATTTTTAAAATCATCGTAACCCCTTTATTTATGAACTACTTACCACAACATTGTTTATATTTTTTACCGCTACCACAAGGACACAAAGCATTTCTTCCAATTTTTTCGGTATGTTTTTCCGTGCCCTTTAAAACTTTGTCAGTACCAGAATTTGCACTTCCCTTTACTTGCTTTACTTCTAAATTTTGCCTTATTTCAGCTTTTAATAAATACATAGTTGTTTCTTTATTTATCTTATCAAGCATATTATCAAAAAGTTGAAATCCTTCTGCAATATATGCTTGTAATGGATTTGTATTAGCATATCCTCTTAACGAAATTCCTTCACGTAAATGATCCATTGTATTAATGTGATCCATCCAGTGGGTATCAATTACTTGAAGTGATATTGCTTTTTCAAAATCATTTCTAATAAATTCCGGTAAATCATTTAACTTGTCATTGTATTCTTTAAATATTTTTTCTGAAATAATTTTTACTATTTCATTAGTATCCTTATTATCTATTTCAGAAATTTTTACTTTTGATTTTCTTAATAGGTTTTCATTTATAAATTCAACAAGTTCACCGTTTTCTAAAGTTGAAGCTTTTACATCATCTAAAATATGAGAATGAACAATTAAATCAATATAACTATTTATTGTTAAAATAACGTTTTCATGAATTGATTCATTATCTAAGATTTCATTTCTTCTTTCATACATTATTTCACGATGTTTACCCATTACATCATCATATTCTAACAAATGCTTACGAGCATCAAAGTTATTTCCTTCTACTCTTTTTTGGGCTGTTTCTACTGATCTAGTTATTGTATTACTTCTTAAGTTTCTTTCACTATCTAGGCCCGCCATTTCTAGTATTGATTTAAATTTATCTGTTCCAAATCGCACCATTAAATCGTCTTCAAAAGAAACAAAAAACTGACTATAACCTGGATCCCCTTGTCTTCCAGATCTTCCTCTTAACTGATTATCAATACGCCTAGATTCATGCCTTTCAGTACCTATAACGCATAATCCACCTAAGTCTTTTACTCCAGTTCCTAATTTTATATCAGTACCACGACCCGCCATGTTTGTTGCAATAGTAACTGACCCTTTTTCTCCTGCTTTAGCAATTATTTCGGCTTCTCTAGCATGATTTTTCGCATTTAATATTTCATGAGTAATTTTTGCTTTTTTTAATAAATTACTAATGATTTCACTAGTTTCAATAGCAATCGTTCCAACAAGAATAGGCTGTCCTAATTCATGCCTTTCTTTTATTTCATTAATAATTGCTTTATATTTTTCTGCTTTAGTAGAATATATCAAATCAGCAGCATCATTTCTTATAATTGGTAAGTTTGTAGGAATTTCAATTACGAACATATTATATATATTCATAAACTCTTCTTCTTCGGTTTTTGCAGTACCAGTCATACCAGATAGTTTTTCATACATTCTAAAGTAATTCTGAAACGTTATTGTTGCAAGAGTTTTTGTTTCTTCTTCAATTTGAACATTTTCTTTAGCTTCTATTGCCTGATGAAGTCCATCACTAAAAGCTCTTCCTAACATTAATCGTCCAGTAAACTGATCAACTATTACTATTTTACCTTCTTGAACAACATAATCTACATCATCTTTCATAGTATAATTAGCCTTTAGTGCTTGATTAATGTGATGAACAAGCGCAGAATGATCAATATCATATAAATTATTTATTTTAAAATGTTTTTCACCCTTAGTAGTACCCATATCTGTTAAAGTAATATCTCTAGTTTTTTCATCAATAATATAATCTTCTTCTTTAACTAAAGTTTTTACAAATTTATCAGTATCTTTATATAAATTGGCGGATTGCATAAATCCTCCAGAAATAATTAATGGGGTCCTAGCTTCATCTATTAAAACTGAATCCACCTCATCAATTATAGCAAAATGAAGAGGTCTTTGAACTCTATCCTCAGCTTTTACTACCATGTTATCCCTTAAATAATCAAATCCCAGCTCATTATTAGTTGAATATAAAATATCACATTCATAAGCTTCTCGTTTTTCCTTTGGACTCATTTCTCTTAAATTAACTGATACACTTAGACCTAAAAATTCAAATATTTTTCCCATCCAATTTGCATCACGGCTAGCTAAATACTCATTAACGGTTACTATATGAACCCCTTTACCTGATAAAGCATTTAAATAAGCTGGAAGAACACATGTTAAAGTTTTTCCTTCACCTGTTTTCATTTCCGATATGTTTCCAAAGTGAATTGCTAATGCTCCTAATATCTGCGTATAAAAAGGTCTTTCTCCTATTACTCGATATGCAGCTTCTCTTACAGTTGCAAAAGCATCAGGAATTATATTATTTAAAGTTTCACCTTTTTCTAATCTTCTTTTAAGCTTATCAGTATTTGCTTGTAATTGTTTATCAGTTAGTTTTTTATATTTATTTTCTAACTCATCGACCTGATTGGCAATTAGCTTAAATTTTTCTAATTCTTTATATTCATGATCAAATATTCTCTTTAATATTTTTAACATCTATCATTCATCTCCTTAACTGATATTGTAACAAAAAAAAGAAAATAATTAAAGGATATTTAATTATTTCTTTTATTAATTACATTGTTTCTATAATTCCGTAATTACCATCATTTCTTAAGTAAATTACACAAATAGACTTAGTATCAACATTTTTAAAAACAAAGAATGAATGACCCAACATATTCATCTGAAGAATAGCTTCCTCTTCGTTCATAGGTTTCATTTCTATTTTCTTTCTTTTAAAAATCATGTCTTGGTCTTCCTCAAAATCATCTTCTAAGTCTACTTCAAAACTTTGAATTACATTTTTCTTTGTTTTAGAATTTATTTTTGTTTTGTTTTTTCTAATTTGTCTTTCTAGTTTATCAACAACCATATCAATTGCAGCATATAAATCATTATTAGACTCCTCATTTCTTAAAACCAGGGTATTGCCGTGGATTGTCACTTCTATTTTTTCATCTTTTCCGGTAACCTTTACCACAACTACAGCCTCAAGTGTTTCTGGCGCTTCAAAGTACTTGTCTAATTTTCCAACTTTATCTTTGATATAACTTTTAATAGCTGGAGTTATATCCATTTTTTCTCCTCTGATAATGTATCTCATGATATCAATCCTCCTGATTTAATTATATCACAAGTAATGAAAAAAAGTCATCTATCTAACGATGACATTTGATACTTCTTTTACATTAACTGCTTGTAATCCTTTAGCCGTTGTTACTAACTTATATTCAACAACTTGACCTTCAATAAGTGTTTTGTAACCATCTTGATTTATGGCTGTATAATGTACAAAAATATCTTCACCATTTTCACCTTCAATAAATCCGTATCCTTTCTCATTATTAAACCATTTGATTTTTCCGATTTTCATAGTAACTTTCTCCTTCTTCTTTTCTTTTTGCACTTATAATATACCGCATATATGGTATATGATTCAACAAACTTCATCATACAAATTTCGACGTTTTACTGAACTACCCCATAATACTAAAAATAAATAAATTAAAACAAAATAGTTCATGAAAAGTCGTTTTCTAATCCTAAACGGTATTTTTTCAAATTAAAATTATAATGCTGTAATGATATGATGCAAATTAAAAACATTTAATAACAAAATTAATTAAACGCCAAAAAAAGGAGGTAAAATTCGTAATAGTTATGAGGTATAATATGAAAAAACGTTTTATAACATTAATAAGAAAAAACATTATACAACAGTATCCAAATTATTCTACTAATAAAATCGATACAATCATGTATGGAGTAGAATCTATTTATTTACTTATTACTAAAACAATTATTATTTTTACATTTGCATTTTTTTTTGGGATATTAAAAGAAATGATTGTTTTATTAATTACCTTTAACGTTATTAGAACCGTAGCCTTTGGATTACATGCAAATAAGAGTTGGGTTTGTCTTTTGTTTTCATCAACAATATTTATAACTGCTACTTATCTTTGTAAATACTTAACAATTCCAACTACTGTATTATATATATTATATATTATTGCCATAATATTTATGCTTACCTTTGCTCCTGCCGATACCATTAAAAGGCCTATTATTAAAAAGAAAAAAAGAAACATATTTAAAATTGTTTCTATATTAGTCGTAATATGTTATTTTATAATATCTTTATTAATTGAAAATAATCTTGTTAAAAACGCTTTAATTTTAGGATTATTAATTGAGATTATCTTGATTAATCCAGTTACTTATAAGATGTTTAAACTACCTTATAATAACTACAAAAAATATTCATTTAAGCATGCAAATGTTTAAATAAATAAATATAGAAAAGGAGGATTAAAATGAAGAATATAATTATTTCAATTATTTCAATGCTTGGTGCTGCTATTGCTGCTACTTCAACAATGGGCTGTGTTTGCGTGTGGATTGACGAACCAGTAACACCTTCTAGTTTAATTGAAAAATAATGAATCACTTAAAAACAAATTAATTTTTGTTTTTTTTATACCATTACTTAGTTTTTCTTGTTTTTCTAACTTTAATAAATAACTTTGAACTATACAAATCAGTTGTAATTGCTTTTTCATACGTTAAACCTTGGTTCTTGCTTAAAATATCATCAACTAATCTTAAACCGAATCCTCTACCTAAGCCTTTTGTAGTATAACCACTTCCTATTTTATCCAACTCTATTTGCCCGTTATACGAATTTGAAACAGTTAATATTATCATGCTTTTTTCTAAAGAAACATCAACAATAATTTTTTTTAATTTTGTTTTTTTACTTGCTTCAATAGCATTATCTAATAAAACTCCAACTATTTTTGTTATATCTTTATATAGATTAATATTAATTGATGCAAGCTTTGATTTTACCCCCTTTTCAACATAAATTTCGTAAGAAATTTTTTCATCTTCCATAATAGATAACTTATAGTATAATAAGCCTTTTAGACCACCATCTGGGAAATTATTTAACTGACTAATCAAATAATTACTACTGGTTTTTTTAACGTCTTCTACAATGCTGTTTATATAGTCTAGTAATTTATCTGACTTAAGCTGAGCATAACCTTTAATAACCATCAACTGGTTTTTAAACTCGTGATTAGCTTTACCTTGTTCAGTTATTATTTTTTCATATTTTTCAACATAACTCATTGTTTGTTTATTCATTATTTGAAGTTGTCTATTTTTATTATCAGAAACAAAGATCATGGTAAATAATAACGTTGATATAAAAAGGATTAATAGGTTAATAAATACGTCTAGCGTTACACTGGCAAACAATGCGTTTTTAGCAACAATTAAATATAATACCACTAGCATTATTAAAAATCCGTAAAAAAAGTTTTTTCGCTTTATAGTCATTTCTTTTAATTTTAAAATACAATTTAAAATGGGTTTTATGTTTATTGTTATTAAAGATCCAACAGAAATCAAAA
>JAVXAN010000043.1:0-5910 GCA_036660495.1 Bacilli bacterium
GAGTTTAACAGCCTTAAACTTCTTCAAACTGAGAATTATATAATTTTGCATAAAAACCGTTTTTATCTAATAGTTGTTGATGACTTCCTTGCTCTACAATGTTTCCCTCATCCATTACTAATATTAAATCGGCGTTTTTAATAGTTGATAAACGGTGAGCAATAATAAAAGTAGTTCTTCCTTTCATTAAATTATCCATAGCGTTTTGAATTAATTCTTCCGTCCTTGTATCAACTGATGAAGTTGCTTCATCTAATATTAAAACCTTAGGATCTGCTAGAATTGCTCTTGCAATTGTAAGTAGCTGCTTTTGTCCACCTGAAATATTATTAGTTTCCTCGTTAAGTTCCATATTATAACCATCTGGTAACGTTTGAATAAAATGGTGGACGTGGGCTGTTTTAGCCGCGGTTATAACCTCATCATCACTTGCTTCTAACTTACCATATCTTAAGTTTTCCATTACTGTACCACTAAATAACCAAGCATCTTGAAGCACCATTCCAAATATTTTTCTAAGATCATCTCGATTAAAATTATTTATATCATGATTATCAATTAGAATTTTACCATTTGTCGTTTGATAAAACCTCATTAATAATTTTACAATGGTTGTTTTTCCAGCTCCTGTTGGACCAACAATAGCTATTTTTTGACCCTTTTTAACCTTAGCATTAAAATTTCTAATAATCATCTTATCTTTATTATAACCAAAACTCACGTTTTTAAATTCAACACTTCCTTTGATATTATCAGTAGGAACAGGACTTTTAATAATGATTTTTTCTTCTTTTTCACCTAAAAAGTTAAACACTCTCTCAGCAGCAGCTACCATTGATTGAAGCATATTTGAAACTTGTGCTAGCTGAGAAATCGGCTGAGTAAACTGCCTTGTATACTGAATAAAAGATTGAATATTACCTACGGTTATTTTTCCTTTTATAGCTAAATATCCTCCTGTAATAGCAACAAAAACATATCCCAAATTACCAACAAAAGCCATAATTGGTTGCATAAGTCCTGATAAAAACTGACTTTTCCAAGCCGAATTATAAAGCTTGTTATTTTCTAATTCAAAAGATTTTAACACCTTATCTTCAGCATTAAACACTTTTACAACATTATGACCAGAATACATTTCTTCTACCTTACCATTTACGTTAGATAGATAGTTTTGTACGTTTTTAAAATATTTTTGACTTTTTTTAACAACAATCATAATAAAAATACTTGATAAAGGTAAAATAACTACTGCGATTAAAGTCATGGGAACATTAATTGAAAGCATCATTATAAATATTCCAATAATGGTTATAACCGACGTTATTAGCTGAGTTGCTGTTTGGTTTAAACTCTGTGATAAAGTATCAACGTCATTTGTTATAATTGATAATGTCTCTCCATTAGTTCTTGAATCAAAAAACTTAATTGGAAGCTTACCAATTTTTTCTGATATTTCTTTTCTTAAATTATAAGTTATCTTTTGTGATACCCCAGTCATAATAAAGCCTTGAACATAAGAAAAACAGGCACTAATAATATAAAGAACTAATAAAGATAATAATATACTACCTATCTTTCCAAAGTTAATTCCAGATCCTCCCGATACTTTACTTACTAAACCATTAAACAATTCAGTAGTAGCATTACCTAATATTTTAGGACCTACAACTGCAAAAACCGTACTACATACAGCAAATATTATTACTGATATTATCGCAATTTTATATGAAGAAACGTATTTCAAAAGTTTTTTTATGGTACCATTAAAATCTTTTGGCTTATCAAATGATTTTAGCTTATTTCCAGGCATTACTGCTGCTTGTCTACTCATAATCTAACTCCTCCTTCGATAATTGTGATAAAGCTATTTCTTTATATACATCACATGTTTTAAGAAGTTCTCTATGCTTTCCTTTACCAACTATTTTACCATTATCTAAAACTATTATTTCATCAGCATTTTTAATAGTACTTATTCTTTGGGCAACTATTAAAATAGTGCTATTTTTAGTTTCATTTGCTAAAGCTTTTCTAAGCAATAAATCCGTTTTATAGTCAAGCGCTGAAAAACTATCATCAAAAACGAATATATCAGGATTTTTGACTACAGCTCTTGCAATTGCAAGTCTTTGCTTTTGCCCACCAGAAACGTTAATACCTCCTTGAGATATTTCAGAATCGTAACCCTTATCTTTTTGACTGATAAATTCCAAAGACTGACTTATTCTTGATGCCCTTTGTAATTCTTTGGTTGATATTTTATCAACTCCAAAAGAAATATTGGATTTTATTGTTCCTGAAAAAAGAATCCCTTTTTGAGGAACAAAACCTATTTTTTTTCTTAAATCATGAAGTTTAACATCTTTTATGTTTGTTCCATCAATTAAAACTTTACCACCAGTTACGTCAAAAAATCTTGGTATTAAGTTTACTAAAGTTGATTTACCACTACCAGTTGATCCTATAAAAGCAGTAGTAGTACCAGGTTTTGCTATAAAAGAAATGTTTTCAAGAACGTCTTCTTGAGCATCTGGATACCTAAAATAAACGTCTTTAAACTCTATAACTCCTTTTAAAGATTTGTCAAAATCTTTGGTAATATCTTTATCTTTAACTGAAGACTTTTTATTTAACACTTCAGCTATTCTCTTTAATGAAACCCATGCTCTAGGAAGCATAATTGCAACCATTGAAATCATTAAAAAAGACATTATTATTTGCATTGTATAAGTAATGAAAGCCATTAAATCTCCAACCTGAATCGTTCCTAAATCAACTTTTTTACTACCTACCCAAATAATTAAAACTGAAACTCCGTTCATAATCAACATCATACTTGGCATCATAACCGTCATTATTCTATTAACAAACAAGTTTGCTTTAGTTAAATCTTTATTAGCTTTATTAAATCTTTCTTCTTCATGTTTTTCAGTTGCAAAAGCTCTAATTACAGTAAGACCACTTAATGTTTCTCTAGCTATTAAATTAACCTTATCAACTAACTTTTGCATAATCTTAAACTTTGGCATAGCAAGCGTAAACAAAATTATAACTAAGCTTAAAATTGATAAAACTGCAATAAGAATAACCCATGACATAGAATTACCACTCACTTTGGAAAGTGCTCCTAGACCAATTATTGGAGCATATATAACTGATCTAAGTAGCATTACAACAAGCATTTGAACTTGCTGTATGTCATTAGTTGATCTTGTAATAAGTGATGCTGAAGATAATTCATCAAACTCTTTATTAGAGTAACTCATAATTTGATTAACTACCTTACTTCTTAAATCTCTAGAGAATGATGCAGCAATTCTACTAGATAAAAAAGCCGTAACAAAAGTTATTAGCATTATTAGAAAAGCAAGAGCAAGCATTTTTAATCCAGATTCTACTATGTAGTTAATTTGAATCTTATCAACGTCAAGTTCTACATTTTTATATTCTTCTTTAATACCTGATACAATCATTTGATTAATAATATTATCAGATAAACCTTCTGTTTTATCTTTAATTTTACTTTCAACTAAGCTTAATTTCTCTTTTGGAATAACTCTTAAAATTTCAAACACACTTTTATTTGAATTTTCCATATGAAAGCTTGCTTTTATAATTTTAGCAGTATCCTCATTGTTTAATAATGTAAAAGTTAAAAACGGTTTTATAAAAACTGATTTTAAATTTTTATCACTTGATTCTTTTAATAAAAATATTTCTTCGGTTTTTAAAACCGGATATTTATTTACATACTTTTTGTCATTTGTTTTTATTAATTTATAGTTTTTAAGAATAAAATCATCTTTATCAGAAAACAAAAGGACATTATCCATTGTCTTTTTTGTTATTACCTTTGGAATAGTTTCATCAATTCCTCCTTGCTGAATTCCTACGTTAATAATATCTGCTGTATAATCAGGAAGTTTCAAATCGCACTTTGCCTGTAAAAACAACATTATTATAACTAGAAAAATCCAAAGCAAGTTTTTTCTTAATATTTTAAATATTTTCTTCATTATTTATCTCTCCTTTAATAAAAAAAACATGAAAACTAAGTTTCCAATATTTTTTATTATACCACAATATTTATAATATGTTATCCTCATTATTAAATGTTTTATCATCTATAAGTAGCTCATGAATTTCTTCCTCAATGTTATTTAAAAAAACCTCTTCAATTCTATCTACTCGGCATTTTTCAGCGTTTATTATCGCATTAACCTTTTTAGCTGCTGTATCAATTTCATCGTTTACCACAACGTAGTTATACTTTGAAACTTCATTAATTTCTTTATATGAAAGTCTAAAACGCTCAAGAATTTTATCTTTTGTTTCAGTTCTTCGCTTTTTAAGCCTTTTGCCTAATTCTTTTAAAGTTGGTGGTAATATAAAAATAAACAATGCTTCTTCAATAAATGATTTTATTTTTAAAGCACCTTTTACTTCTATTATTAAAATAACATCAATTCCTTTATTTAAATATTCATTTATCTTAGATCTTGGAGTACCATAATAACAATTATTATACATAGCATATTCTAAAAAATCCCCATCGTTTATTTTTTTATTAAACTCTTGCTCATTAATAAAAAAATAGTTTACACCATCTTCTTCACCTAACCTTGGTTTTCTAGTAGTGCAAGATATTGATATCCAAAAGTTATTGTTATATTCTTTTAACCTCTCACAGATAGTGTCTTTCCCACTTCCTGATGGTCCAGATATAACAATTAATATTCCTTTACTTTTTGATTTAAGAATGTTAGTCATATTATCTCACTTCCTTACTCATAAATATAAAAATAGACCAAAATGGTCTATTCACAGCTACCACTACCAGGCTTATCACCTTTTTTGTAACTTTGTCCTACTAATTCACATGAAGTTTTAGTAATTGAATCTTTAAGATAACCTCCGAATACCTTTATCAAACTAACCGCAATAACAGTAACTAAAGCGATTATTAATACGTATTCAACTAATGCTTGACCTTTGTTATTATGCAAGTATTTCATCTTGTCACATCCTTACCTTAATATACTTATAGTTTATATTTTTTTTATTGGTTTGTCAATGATTAAAATATATGTTAAGATGTTTATGGTGATATTATGCTTAAGTTTGACAATGTTAAAATAAAAACAGCTACAAAGTTTAAAGAAAGATTATTTGGATTAATGTTTAAAAAGAATATATCTTATGGTATCTTTTTCAAAAACTGTAGATCAATTCATACCTTCTTTATGCTTGAGTCTATTGATATTGTTGCAACTAATAAAAATGATGATATTATAAAAACATATAAAGAAGTAAAACCATGGAGAATTATTATCGCCCCTAAAGAAGCCAAAAATATTTATGAACTACCAAAAAAAACGTTATAATATTATAACGTTTTTATTTTAATCTTGCTTTTACATAATATCTTTCTTTACCACCTTTAGTACAAGTTACTAAAGTTATTTCAGTTACATAATTATTATTATCTGCCAAATAAGAAGGATCATCAGCTGATGCTACATTATGCTCATAAACAGAATATTTTAAAGACTTACCCGATAAATCAGTAATAATTATTATGTCTCCAACAACAAGCTTATTTATCTTCATAAAGAAAACGTTTTTCATATAATTATGGCCTGCTATAGATACATTACCCGGATTATTTAAATCTGGTCCCATCATTTTAACAACTGAAGTATTAAAAGCTAATTTAGTATTTTCTTTTAAAATAGGTTGGTAAAAATTAATTTTTTTAATTTTTATTTTACCAAGTACGGTAAAATTGTTACCTTTGTATTTTACTTCTGCTTCAGCTGAAGGATTAATAACCTTATCATTATCTTTAATTACATTATCAATTTTATCAATTAAAGCATTTGAATATTCAGCTCTTTTTCGATCCCT
>JAVXAN010000044.1:0-5303 GCA_036660495.1 Bacilli bacterium
TAGGTGCACGAATTAAACTTAATAGTGTTGGGAAACCACTAATAGGACTAAATGAAAAAATAATAAATCAAGAAACAAACCAAGAGGTGTCATACAATCAAGAAGGTATAATTTGCTATTCTGGTGATACTACCATGATTCGCTATTTTGATGAGGATATTTACAATAAAAATATTAATAATAATAAAGGGAAGCAGCAAAAAATTATTGATGATAATGGGGTTGAATGGCTTTGTACTGGATCAAAAGGATATATTGATGAAGACGGTTATGTATTTTTGACTGGAAGAAACAGTTATATAATAACGTATGAAGCTGAAGGGTCTCCAATTAAAATTTATACTGATATGATTAGAAATAAAATATGTGAGTGTAATGCCATTGATAATTGTGTTGTGGTTGGTCAAAAAGTTGACGATTATCGTTCATATGCGCCTAAAGTATATATAACTTTAAAGTATGGCTATGTTTATGATGAAGAACTTAGGAAAATTTTAATTGAAAAGTGTAAAACGGAATTATCTTTATCAGCTTTACCAAATAGCATTGAATGTATAGCTTCAATGCCATTAACAGATGCGGGTAAAATCAATTATATATATTTAGAACAAATGGCAAATAAAGAAAGCATCAATACGCCAGCTGTTTTTAAAAAGAGAAAAAAATAAAGCTAAATATTGTAAAGCAGACAAAAAAATATTTTTTTGTTTGCTTTTTATGTTATAATTTAATTATCTTAGATGGAAAGGGATGACTGTATGTTAAATAGTATATGTATTCAGATATTTAGCTTATGTTACATTTTATTATTAGCTTTTTGTAAAACAGAAGATAATGAAAAAACCGAAAAAAATTTACATCTAAAAATTTTTGATGGATTAATAATAGCAAATTTTTTAGGGCTAATTCTTCATTTGTTTTGTTATTTTACGGTTTCAAATACAAATCTTATTCCCATTATAAATATTATTGTTTCCAAATTATATCTGGTAAGTCTTTTATCATGGATTAGTTTGTTTACGATTTATATTTTTATAATATCTAATCCTAACATTGAAAAAAACGTCATGGAAAAAAAGCGTAATTTTAAAATAAAGTTTTTAACGATACCTTGTTTAATATATTTGATTGTTAATATTTTAATATTTATTCTTCCACTTTCTTATGTCAATGAAAGCGGTATGATATATTCATATGGTCCAAGTGCAAATATTGTTTATTATGTATCCGAAATTCTTGTTATAGTTTGTTTGATTTTTATGTTTTTTAGTCCAAAAAACATTAAAGGGACAAAATACGCTCCATTATTTATTTTTATTGCAGGAGGTGCTATAATAATGATTCTTCAGTCAATGCACCCAGAATTATTATTAATGACTTCAATGGAAACTTTTGTAACGTTTTTAATGTATTTTACGATTGAAAAATCAGATACTAAAATAATTGATAGTAATAAAAAAACTAATAAGGAGATTTTATAATGACAGAAAATTTATCATTAATGTTAAATCAATTAGACATGTCGTCTATTAAAGCTTCTACTTATTTAGTTATAATGTCTATTGCACAAACTTCTACAAAAAGCAGTTCTAATAATACCGGTATTATAATAATGGGTATGATTATTGTTATAGTTGGTTTAGTTGGTTTTACAATAACAAAAAATAAAAAATAAATTTGTAAGATATAAAATATCTTGCTTTTTTTATGCTATTTTTCTAACTTTTTTAAATAAACTGGAAAATATGAATATTTTATAGTATAATACTTATCATAGGAGGCATCTTTATGAAACAAAATATGAAGAAGTTTGTAAGAAAAAACAAGAGAGTAATAGCAATGGTAATAATTTGCATAGTAGCATTATTGTTATGTGTTATAGTATACAAAACTTGTTTTTACTCAAACTCTAAATCATCGTTGTATGGGGAAAGGCTTAGGGATATCGAAAAAAACGAGTTTACTAAATCACAAAAGCAAAAAGTAGCTAATAAAGTTAAAAAGTTTGCGGGTGTTAATAAGGTCGATGTTGAAGTTAGTGGAAGGTTAATTAAGTTTTTTATTACTTTTGATAAGAATACTAGTGTTGATAATATGAAGTTAAGATTTAATGAATCTCTTGGACTTTTAAGTGAAAAAGTTAAATCATATTATGATGTTAGTTTCTATTCAATTCAAATTGTGGATAAAAAAGTAAAATATCCATTAATGGGGTATAAACATAAAAATAGTAAAGATATTTCATGGGGAAATATCTAAGGATGGTAAATGATGAAAAGAAAGAAAAATAATAAATGGATTGTAACAACGTTTATTCTAGGTTTAATTATCATTTTAATTACCTTAATTGCTTTAAGTAGGAGTAGCTTACAAAATACCAAACTTACTTTAGCAGAAAAAAAGTGGTTAGAGAACAATAAAAAAGAAGTAGTAAACGTATCAATAGTAAATGATTTATCTATTTTTAGTAAAAATGGAGAAGGCGTATTTTTTGATTTTATAGATGAGTTATCTAAATCAACTGATTTATCTTTTAATAAAATTTCATATACAAGTTCTTCAGACATAGTTGAAAATGATTTATATTTTCACGTTGTTAGTCAGGATAAAACTAATTTAATAAATAAAAACGACATGGTATTTTACCAAGATTATTACGTTTTGCTAGGAAATAAAGAAGAAAAAATAAATAATGTAAAAAGTATCAGAAACAAAAAAATTGGAGTATTAACTAATGATTTAGCAAGAGTAAGTTATTTTCTTCCATCTGATGCAACCAATAACTTTAATCCTTATAATACTGAAAGTGATTTAACAGCAGCTTTTGAAAAAGGTACATTAGATTATATTGCTGTTCCTAAAAACAAGTATATTGAAAAGATTTTATCGGATGAATACCATGTTGTTTATGATATTACGGAGTTAAAAGAACTATATGTGCTTAGCGTAGGAAAAAACAGTAATAGAAATTTACTACAAATAGTTAAAAAGAATTATATTGTTTATGAAAATCAGAGGTTAGAAAAAACGTATAATTCAGCGTTAGTAGACGTTTTTAATACCCAAAAGAATGTTTCTGAAAAAGCTAAAGCAGACTTCTTAAGTAAAAAGTATGTGTATGGTTACCTTGATAATGAACCATATAGTTCAACGATTAATAACAAGTTAATTGGATTAGATAGCACTTATTTAAATGCTTTTAGCAAACTCACAAATGCTAGTTTTACTTATAAGAAGTATCGTAGTGTTAGTGATTTAACTAAGGCTTTAAATAAGGGAGAAGTAGACATTGCTTCAAATTATTATAATTATACTGGATTAAGTGGTGACTTTGTTAAAACAATATCTCCATATAATGAAGAATACGTTATATTAACCCATAAGAGTAAGCCAGGATTAGTAATAAACTCGGTTAAATCTTTAACTGGTAAAGAAGTGATAACAACAAATTCAAGCTTATCAAAGTACTTACAAAAAGAAGCATCAATAAAAGTTAAAGCTTATGATAAGGTAGGTGCGCTAACTTCTAGAATGAATAAGGACAGCGTTGTAGCAATAGATTCCAACGTATATGATTTATATTCAGATAGTGATTTTTCAAATTATAGAGTTATTTATCGCGATAAAGTTAATTTATCATACGGATATTTAATAAATGATAAAACTGAAAACGCAACGTTTAGTGATTTGCTTAGTAATTATATTGAAATAGTAAATTATAAACAGATGTATAATCAAGCATGGAAAAATTATAAAATGGATTCAAAAGAAATTGGTTACGGATATTTATATTTAATATTAGCCTTAATTGTAATACTATTAGCATGGCTTTTAATGAGAAAAAAAGTTAAGGTAAAAAAGAAAGTTAAACGAGAAGAAACAATCAGGTACGTTGATCCTTTAACATCTTTAAAAAATCGTCATTATTTAAATAAAAATTTCCAAAAATGGGAAGAAAACGCTATTTATCCTCAGTCTATTATTATAGTTAATCTTAATAATTTAAGACATATAAATGATGTGTATGGTCATGAAGAAGGAGATAAATTAATAAAACTAGCAGCTAACGTTCTTATTAGAAATCAGTTAGAACAAAGTGATATAATTCGAACTGATGGAAATGAATACATGGTTTACATGGTTGGATATGAAGAAAACAAAGTAATTTCTTACATGAGAAAATTGTATAAAGAATTAAAAGAACTCCCATATGGATTTGGAGCGACGCTTGGTTATAGCATGATAGAAGATGATATTAAAACGATTGATGATGCAATAAACGAGGCGGTACTTGAAATAAGGACTAATCGAGAAATGAATAATAAGAATAAATAAAGGTGGATAATGGAAAAATCAAAAGAAAAAATAAAAAGCTCAATAAAAGAAAAAATATTATTAATGAACACTCCATTAATGTCAATATTACCAGGACAAATATCTTTCTTTGTTATTTTGTCGATATTACCATTAATAAGTGTTATAGCAATGATAATAACGAAATTATCCTTTAGTATGACTTCCATTACTAATTTTGTTGCTAATTATTTTCCAAGTGGAGCAAGTAATATAATTCTTGCGATTATAGGACAACAAAGGGTTGGTGCTTTTGATGTTTTCTTTGTGATAACAGCTTTTTTTCTAGCTGCTAAAGCAACTCATTCAATTGTTGTAGCATCAACAACTATATATGCCGGTAAACAAAAAGATTTTATAAGAACTAGAATAAAAGCCATTGTTATTTTAATTGTATTAATATTTTTAGTGATATTTATGTTTGCAGCGTTATCTGGTGGAAAACATTTAATCCTTTATTTAAGTCAAATTTTTCCTGGAACAATTACTAAATCAGTATATTTAGTATATAGTATTCTAAAATGGCCGGTAGTATTTTTTATGGTTTTTATGGTTATAAAAGTAATTTATACAATGGCACCAAACGTTAAAATCCCTAGTAATAGTGTTAATAAAGGAGCTTTATCAACAACTGTTATATGGACGATTTCAACATTTATCTATTCGTTTTATGCTAGTAATTTAGCAAATTATAATAAGTTTTATGGAAACTTATCTAATTTAATTATTCTAATGATATGGATTTACTGGCTATCTTACATATTTGTTTTTGGTATGACGATGAATGAATACAAGTTTGCTAATAAAAAAATAAAAGAATAATTATAAAGCAACACTGAAAAATATAGCTTTTAAACAAGATGTATTAAACGCTAAACTCTGTAAACAAACCTGCTTTTATGCAAAATTATATAATTCTCAGTTTGAAGAAGTTTAAGGCTGTTAAACTC
>JAVXAN010000045.1:0-5145 GCA_036660495.1 Bacilli bacterium
TATATCCAAAGGTAAAAGATGAAAAGCCAGGAGATATAACAAATGGGGAAAAAGCCGGATCAGTGTTAGCCGGGACAGAAGAATTACCATATGAAATAAGAAGTATTGAAGATTTATTAGCAATATATAACAGTAGTTTAGATATAAATGGTGGGGCAGCATTTGTAACTTTAATGGTAAATTTGGATTTTAATAATAAAGATTCTTATAGTGATAGTAGTAGGATTGATTATGGTGATATAAATGGAGATAAGAAGGTAACTTCTTTAAAAGACGAATTAACAAATCGAAGTGGAAGTGGGTTTAATCCGGTTTTTTCTAGTAATGTATCAGGATCAGGACCAGCAGCAATATATTTTGATGGAAATGCTAAAACAATAAATAATTTGTATATAAATAGGCCTAGTATGGATAATGTGGGTTTATTTAGTTTAATGATGGGACAAATAAACGGATTAAACTTGTTAAACATTAATATAAAGGGAAGAGATAACGTTGGTGGAATTATAGGACAAGGAGGTTTCTTTATGATTAACAATTGTAAAGTAACGGGAAATATAACAGGAGAAACACAAGTTGGTTTGGTTGCAGGATATACTGACCTGGTTGAAATAAGACAGGTAATAGCTTCTGGTAATGTAAAATCAACGTTAGAAGTGTCGACTAATGATAGACCGGTTTCTTCAGGAGTAATAGCAGGTACTGCTATTAGAAATGGATCAGTAAAACAAACGGGAATATTTTTAGGAGGATCGATAAAGTCGTCTGACAATTGGTGTGTTTCATTAGTTGGTAAGGGATTAATGACTGGATATGTTAATGAAGACTCGCTTATTAATAATCAACATAGTTTTTGTTATAACGCGAACGCGATAAGTGCAGCAGAATTACGAACGGATGTTCCTTATAAAGAGTTAGGTTTTAATTTTACTGAAACCGACCCTCTTAAAGAAAAATACATATGGTATATGGAAAACGGGAAGGCAAAACTCAAAAAGAATTAACAAAAAAGCGCATAAATAAGATATACATAGTTATGCGCTTTTTTTTGAATAACTTTTATTAATAGAAAATTTGTGATATAATAATACTATTCTAAAAGAGGTTTAGGAGGAATTTGATGAATAATATTAAATTAAAAATAAGGGATAAATATGATGAGTTTAAGAAGTATTTAAAGGGCGTAAGTATTAAAAGATACGCGTTTACTAACATCCTTTTTTTAACGTATATAATTGTTAACTTAATTAATTCATATTTGCTTAGAGTTTTAACTATGCATGATTATTTTTCGATAAAGGCGATAGTTGCAGACATGGCTTTTATTCTTATATTAGGATCTTTAGCATATTTATCAAAACCAAAAAAGCAGGTTAGAATACTTATGTCTCTTACTGTTATAATGACTTTAATTTGTTTAATAAATTCAATTTATTATTCAAATTATATATCCTTTGCCTCAGTATCTTTGTTATCTACTTCAGTGTTTATTTTAGACGTTGGAGATGCAGTTGTAAAAACTATATTACAAGTTAAAGATGTGGTGTTTTTATTACCCCCAGTAATTCTTTTGATTGTTCACACTATTCTAAAAAAACGTAAATATTATGAAAAGGTAGAGAAAATTGAACATGGCAAAAAGCGACTTTTAAACACCCTTATAATGGGTGGTATTGCAATGCTTTTAGTTATTGTTACTATGGTTCCTTCAGATTATAGCAGACTAAAAAAGCAGTGGAATAGAGAATACCTTGTTAGTAGGTTTGGAATTTATGTATATCAAGCAAATGATATTGTTAAAAGTGTTGAACCAAAATTTAACAGTTTATTTGGCTTTGATAGTGCCTCAAAGACGTTCAGAGATTTTTATGAACAAAAGGCTAAAGAACCAAAAAAAACTAACGAATATACTGATATTTTTAAAGGAAAAAACGTTATCATAATTCATGGTGAAAGTCTTATGACAGAGTCAATGGCTTTATCATTTAACGGAAAGGAAGTAACTCCTAACTTAAATAGAATTGCAAACGAAGGTTTATTCTTCTCTAATTTTTATTCACAAGTTAGCGTTGGAACAAGCAGTGACTCGGAGTTTACGTTAAACACTTCTTTATTACCGGTTTCAAGTGGCACGGTATTTGTTAATTACTGGGATAGAACATATGAAGCACTACCTTTAATGCTTAAGCAAAAGGGATATTATACTGCTAGTATGCATGCTAATAGTGCTACTTTCTGGAACCGAAACGTTATGCATAAACAGTTAGGATATGATAAGTTTTACGCAAAAGATAGTTTTACAATTGATGAAAAAATAGGATTAGGATTATCAGACATGTCTTTCTTTAGACAATCAATTCCTAAACTTCAAGATATTAAAAATAATAATTCTAATTTTTACGTAACTATGATTATGCTATCAAACCATACCCCGTTTGATGATGTTGATAAATATGGAGATTTTTCGGTAGATTATAAGACAACCCAAATTGATGAAAATGGTAATGATATTGAGGTGGTTCTTCCATATATGGAAGGAACTGATTTAGGTAATTACTTTAAATCTACTCATTATGCCGATGGTGCGTTAAATTATTTTTTTGAACAATTAGATGCATCGGGATTGTTAGATAATACAGTCGTTGTTATATATGGAGATCATGATGCTAAACTTGCTAAAAGCGAGTATGAATACTTTTATAATTATAATCCAGAAACAAAAGAAACATATAAAAAAGGTGATGCTCAGTATAGAGATGTAAATTATTATTCTTATGAATTAAATCGTAAAGTTCCGTTTATAATATGGACAAAAGATAGTGCAAATAATAAAAAATTAAATAAGAATATCGATGAAGTAATGGGAATGTATGATGTTATGCCAACGCTTGCAAATATGTTAGGACTTGACCCTAAATACGCTTTAGGTAAAGATATATTTAATACTAATAATAATATAGTGGTATTTCCAAATGGAAACTGGTTAACAGATAAGATGTATTATAATGCTCAAAAGGAAGAATATTTACTTATTAAAGATAGTGTAGTAAACGATGGCGAAATTAAAAACAATAAGAAATATGCTAATAAGTTGTTAGACGTATCTGATTCGTTAATTATTTATGATTTGTTAGGAGAAGGTAGCGATGAAAACAAAAAAAAGTAGAAAAATAAGTGCTTTTCTAATATTAATATTATGTTTTGTTTTAATAGGATACGTGGTATATTTATCCATAAGTAAAGATAAAAACCAAGTAAAAATAATTAAAACAATACCTGATTACAACTATAATTTAAAAGATAATGAAACGGACATATATAATAAAGAATTTGATTACCTAGCTAAAACGCTAAGTGAAGAGGAAGTTGATTATAAAAAGTATGCAATGAGTATTTCAAAGTTATTTATTATTGACTTTTATACTTTAAACAATAAGTTATCTAAGAATGATATTGGTGGAGTAGCTTATGTTCACCCAGATATAAAAGAAAACTTTATTGAAAATGCCAGAAGTAATTTTTATAAGTATCTGAAAGTTAAAAATGATGAAACTAGCAATAAACTTCCTGAGGTGAACAAAATAGAAAATATTAAGGTAACCGAAGGCAAGTTTAAATACAATGATAAAATTGATGATGCTTATAACGTAATTATAAACTGGTCATATACAAATGATTTAGATTATGAAGATAGTGCTACTATCACTATAGTTAGACAAGATAAAAAATTATATATTGTAGAAATGAATTAAAAAGGAACTTAATATTTATAAGTTCCTTTTCCTATTTGAATGTTTTCATATGGTTTATTAATTGAAAAGCTAAATTCTTTATCCATAACTGGCTCTTTTAGTTCTAAATTAATTTCCATAGCAGATGTTATTTCTTTTAAACTCTGTTCGTAATATTGAAAGTAATAAACGCCATTAATCATTTTATCACGACCACTAAGGTATAGCTTTTGAGTTCCAATAAAATCATCACTAGTAATATTTTTTGAGTTTAGAAGAACGTTCTTAAAAGTATCAAATCCGGTTAACATGGTTTCTTTATCAATGTTAGTATCCATGTTATTACCAACTACGTCTAAGAGGCTATATATTTGGTTAAAGCTTCTAATACTCTTAGCTTTATTAATAATTCCATTTATAACTAGCTGCTGACTTTGTCCTCTAACAAAATCGTTTATTATATATTTAGTATTATAGTAAGATGCACAGTATTGTTTATGAAGTGTATCTCTTTTTCTATGTCTTGAAAGTGCTAAAGCTTGCTCTCCGTTTAGTGTTTGTATTCCTTTTTTTACAAACACCGTATTTTTACCCCATTCTCGTTTACTATTTTGTTCACAAAAAGTATATGGTACGTTAACATCAACGCCACCTAAAGCATTAACTAAGCTAACTACACCTTTAAAATTAATTTTTACCCAGTAGTCAATATTGATACCAGTAAAATTGGTTATAGTATCCATCATGCATTTTTCACCACCATAAGCAGCAGCGTTAATTTTACTTTTTGCTTTGTTTTTATAACAAGCAATAGGTACGTAAGTATCTCTTGGGATACTTAATATAGTAGCATTCATCGTGTTAGGGTTAAAAGTCATAAGAAGTAGGGCATCCCCATTCATTCCAGAACCACTAGATAAGTTTTCTTTTTCACTGTCAACACCCATAACTAATACAGTAAAGGGCTTAGTTAGGGTTTTATTGCTAGTTTTATCATTGTTTTTTTTCATTAATTTTTCTTTGCTAGTTATTACTTTAACAGTATCTTTAAGATTGTTAAATCCATCAACGTTTCCAAATAAAGAAGCATAAGAACTACTAATAAAAATTGCATCTACTTTTCCTTTGTATAAATCATTTAACATATTAATAAAATCATCATATTCAACTAAACTATCTTTAGTTATGTTGTTACTTTTTATAATTTCTTTACTAATTATATAACCTTCAACATTGTTTTTATCACTAATTATTCCAATTCTCTTACCCTTTAAATTGTTAATATTATTTATTTTAGAATTATTCATCGTAATTAAGCTAGTAGAATAAGTCGTGTAATCACTAGTTACTTTTTCTAGTGAATTACTAATTTTATTAGCATTATAAGATATAAAATACTGTAACATAATTATTG
>JAVXAN010000046.1:0-4486 GCA_036660495.1 Bacilli bacterium
CAAGGTTAACTTCTTCAAATATATCATCAATTAGTAGTAACATATAAATAGTATCCATAGTACCTCCATTTTTATCATCCTAACATAAAAAGAAGAAAAAAAGAGAAATTCGACATTTCTTTTCAAATTATATATAAAATAAAAAAAAATTGTAGTATAATTAAATAGGTGATGCTATGAATAAAACTTACTCAATTTTAGGTTTTAAAAAAGAAAATAAAAATAACGTTAAGAGTGGTTTTTCAAACCGTGGTTTAGAACTTGAAAACGACATTAATTTATCTAATGAGTATTATAAAATTAAAGACATAGCATACATATATAAAAAGCCAACACCAATTAAGTTGGTAAAAGTAGATTATTCAAAAGCACAAATTAAGGAAGCTTATTTTATGGCACCTTCCACTACTGACTACAATGGTATATACCAAGGTAAATACATTGATTTTGAAGCTAAAGAAACTAATAGTAAAACAAGTTTTTCACTAGCAAACATTCACCCGCATCAGATTGATCACTTAATTAATGTATATAGACATGGGGGTATATCATTTGTAATAATAAGATTTAACATGTTAAACCATACTTATTTGTTAGAGACAAAGTGTCTTTTAGAGTTTATAAAAGACAACAATAGGAAATCGATACCAATTTGTTTTTTTAAAGAAAATGCATCAGATATAAAAATAAAGTTTCAACCGAGGGTTGATTACTTAGAAATTATAAAAAAATTATATTTTGGAGGTAATAATTATGATGAAGAAAAGAAAAGTTAGTCAAAGCGTTAAAAATATAAAGGGGAAAATAAAAAGAACAATTCCAAAAACTAAAAGTCTTGATAAAAGTAAAAAAAATAAGCGACTTAAAAGATTGTTGAACATTGCTCTTATTTGCGTTGTTATTGGTGTGATTTTAGTTACGGCCTTTTTTGCTTACGTAGTTGTTAAAGCTCCAAAGTTTAACCCTAACAACTTGAAATTTAAAGAAATGTCTATAATATATGATGCTGATGAAAATGTTATTGGTAAATTAGGAGACGAAAACCGAACAGAAATTACATATGATAAATTACCTGAAGTTTTAATTGATGCAATTATTGCAACTGAAGATTCTAGGTTTTTTCAACACAATGGTTTTGACTTACCTCGTTTTATTAAAGCTTCTCTTGGACAAGTAATTGGTAAAAACTCTGGTGGAGCATCTACCTTAACAATGCAAATTGTTAAAAATAATTATACATCTAAAAAAGCAACGGGTTTTAAAGGAATAATAAGAAAATTTACGGATATTTACTTATCCATCTTTAAAGTTGAAAAGAAATATACAAAAAAAGAAATTATTGAATTTTACGTAAATGATTCATACTTAGGAAATGGTGCCTATGGTGTTGAACAAGCAGCACAAAACTACTTTGGGAAATCAGTTAGTGATATTAATTTGTCTGAGGCATCATTTATAGCAGGATTATTCCAAGCTCCAGGTTCATATGATCCTTATAATAATCCTGATAAAGCAGAAAAAAGAAGACAAACTGTTTTATACTTAATGGAAAGACATGGGTACATAACTACTGAAGAAAGAAGAATTTCAAAATCCACTCCAGTTTCTTCATTAATAAAAAAAGAAAAAACTAATAATTCTTATTTAGAATATCAAGGATATATTGATACTGTTATTGAAGAACTAAAAAGTAAATATAACATAAACCCTTATGTCACTCCAGTTAAAATATATACTGGAATGAAAAAATCAAAACAAGATTTTGTTAATAAAGTTATGAATGGTGAAGCTTGGAAATGGGAAAATGATTCTGTTCAAGGAAGTGTTGTAATGACCGATAGTGATACGGGAATTATGATTGCCGTTGGTTCTGGTAGAAATAAAAATACCCAAAGATCATATAATTATGCAACACAAATCAATAGACAAATAGGTTCTACGGCTAAGCCACTATTTGACTATGGTCCAGCTTATGAATACCTTGGCTGGGGAAGTATTAACTATATAGTTGATGAACCATATACTTATTCAAATGGGAAACCAATTAAAAACTCTGAGGGTGGTTATAAAGGTATTTTACCTTCATACCAAGCATTAGGATTATCAAGAAACATTCCCGCTTTAAAAACTTTTCAACAAGTTAGTAAAGAAGTTGGTAATGAGAAAATAGTTGAATTTGTAACTACATTAGGAATTAAAGCTGAAGTTGAAAACGGAAGAGTTCATGAAGCTCATAGTATTGGAGCTTTTAATGGTTCTAATCCGAAAACAATGGCTGGTGCCTATGGAGCGTTTTCAAATGGCGGCTACTACATAGAACCACATACCATAACTAAGTTTATATATAAAGATTCAGGTAAAGTAGTTGAACCTAATTTCCCTAAAACAAAGGCAATGGAAGATTCAACAGCATTCTTAATTAATTATGCTCTTAACTGGTCAGCCACAAGTGGTATGTCTAGATCTGCAGCAAACATTAGTGGGGTTGATGTTGCTGCTAAAACTGGAACAACTAACCTTGATGCTGATACTATTAAAAAATATGGGTTGAGGTATAATTGTCTTAACGATTTATGGGTTGTTGGATATTCTCCTAAAAACGTAATATCATTTTGGTATGGTTATGATAAAATTGATAGTACACATTATAGTACTTCAGCAACTTGGTCAGTCAGAGATAAATTCTTTAAGAACTTAGCCCAAAACTTATTTGATAAAGACGGTAGTACTTTTAAGAAACCTGAAAGTATTATTTCTGAAACTGTAGTAAAAAACTCAATGCCTCTAAAACTTGCTAGTGATAATACCCCTGATGATATGAAAGTTATGGGTTACTTTGCCAAAGGAACTGTTCCTAAGGAAACATCATCAAATTATGATAAATTACCTAACGTATCTTCTATAACAAGTAAGTTGTCTGGAAACGTAGTTAACTTATCTTGGAATGGAATAAGCGCTGAACAAATGCTTAACCTAACTCCTGAAGATAGTTGGGGAAGTATCGGTTACGATATATATATTAAAAATAATTCAACCGGATCAGAAACACTCCTTGCAACAACAACTTCAACAACTTATACCCATACTTCAAACATTTCTGATGCAACATATACAATATATACAGCTTATAAAAACTATAAAAACAATAAGTCATCTGGTGCTCAACACAAAGTATCAATAAAGAGTGACTTTGATATTACTTGTACCGATGAGACTGTAAATTTAGGAAGTAATTTCACTGATACAAAACCAGTTATAGTTTTATATAATTCAATTGACGTAACAGCTCAATCAAAAATAGAAACAATATCTAATTTAGTTACAACTGCTATTCCAGGTAAATATAAAATAGAATATAAAGTTACTTATAACGGAAATTCTAAAATAGTATCTAGGACAGTAACAGTAAAAGACGTGCCAACCACTACTACAACAACAAAAGCTACTTCGTAAAGTAGCTTTTTTATTTTATTCGTTTAACCAATCATATTCATAACAATTAGTTGGTTTTTCTTCTTCTTCTTTTTTACAATTTTTATGGACATCTTCTGGTTTTTTAATACCCTTCTTATTCCATTCGTAAAGAATTTTATCAACATACCTTAAGTTATTAACCCCATTAAAAACCGTTTCTCTTAGGGCTTCTAAAATAAGTTCTTTGCTTATTTTAGATTCAATCCAGTTTCCTATTATTTCATATTCCATTGGAGATAAAGTCCTTCCAAACTCTTTTTCAAAGGAATCATATAAGCTTTCATCAGACTTTATCTCTTCTTTTTCATTTAAAATTTTTGAAAAAACAATATCATAAAAAGAATTAATGTTTATTCTTTCTTCCAAAATTCCCGTTTCGTTCTTATGCATCTCTATTGATAATATTTTTTTATCCTTTAATATTGAAATAGAATCAAGTAATTCTTCTTCATTAAAATTCATATCTTTCATTATTCTTTTATAATCAAAAATATCATGTTTTTTTTGATTAATAAAGTATATTAATAATATTAAGGAGTTCATATCTAAGCTTAGTTCTTTTGCATATGATAAAACATACTTTGGAACCGTATAATGATTTTCATTGTTAAGTTGTTCAATAAGTTTATCTTTAAGCATCAATTATTCCTCCTTTTTTTGTATTATATCACACGTTAACAATATGTATCAACCAAATACTTAATTATTCCTTTTTTAGTATTTTTTAGTTTTCCTAGTAATATTTTATTTTTTAAATCTTCCATTATTACTTTTAGTTTAGATTTATCTTTCATATTTAATAAATCAATTATTTCAAAAGGTTTTACCATTATATCTTGCAAACTTTTTATGGGTAAATCATCATATTTTTCATATATAGTAACTTCTTCAATCCCAAGGATTTGAGCAGCTATATAGCACACATAATTACCGTAATTATATAATTCCATGTTATCTATTACTTTATCTGTTAAAATACGTTTAATCGACCTCATATAGCCTTTCTCACTGT
>JAVXAN010000047.1:0-4183 GCA_036660495.1 Bacilli bacterium
CATTTGAAATTCTTTAGATTTATTTTCAATATTATTAATAATAAATTCATATAATTTATTAGGTGATGATTTTGGAAAAAATTAAGGTTTTATATAATTTGATGCCGTATATTTTACCCGTTTGGCTTATTCTAAACATAATAGGTAATACGATAAAAATGACTTCTTTACTTGATACAAAATACATTATATGGATTTTACTAGTTATAAGCATAATTATTAATTTTTGTTTCTTTGGAATTAAATTTGAAAGTTTTTTTATAGCTTTTATTACGTTTTCTTTTTCGGTTTCGTCCTATGACCTAGTTAAATATTTCACTAAAATAAGAGGCAAGTAATTGTAAATTGACAAATACAAATATTATTGAGATAATAAATATTACAGAGGTGATAGTGATGTTTAATGATCGCATTGGTTTAACTCCGCAAGATATTTACGAAAAGGAATTTAAAATTGATACTAGAGGTTATAGGCTTCAAGAAGTTGATAAGTTTTTAGATCAAGTAATAAAAGATCATGTTGAGTTTATTAATATCATTAAAGAACTTAAGCACGAAAACAAAGAAATATCAGAAGAAAATGCTACGCTTAAGCATGAATTGCATAAGTTAAGAGCTAACATTGACATTGTAAAAAATAGTGAAAAAGAAATTACAAACGTTGATGTATTAAGAAGATTATCACAACTGGAAAAATACATATACGACAACGATAAGTAATAAAATATTTTTTATGTAAACGCTGCGGGTTTAAATCCGTAGAGGAAAGTCCACGCTCACACGATTCTGAGATGATCGTAGTGTTCATGCAAAGGGAAAAGATAACCTTTGGTAGGTTTTTACTTAACGGCGCCGAATAATCCTAAGTCTTTGATAAGGATTAAATAGGCATAAAGTGCCATAGTGACGAATTTAACTAGAAATGGTTAAGGTGGAACGGGTAAACCCCATGAGTGAGAAACCCAAAATTGGTAGGGGAACTTCTACGAAGGAACCAAACGGAGTAGAGGATGCTTTTATAGCATAGATAAATGTTTACAACCATGAAAATGGTACAGAACGTGGCTTATTAAAAATATTTTTAATAATTAAGGGAGTGAAAAACTTTGAAAGAAATAGGTGACAAATTAAAGGCTGAGAGAGAAGAACATGGTGTAAGTGTTGAAGAAGCAGCTGAAGATTTAAATCTAAGGGTATCACAAATAGAAAACATTGAAGCTGGTAATTTAAAAGTATTTAAAGATGTCTTTTACTTAAAATGCTTCATTAGGGATTATGCAAAGTACCTAGGATTAGATGCAGAAAAAATAATGGATGAATTTAACGAGTTTTTCTTTGAAGAAACATCAAAAATACCAATTGAAGAAATAGAAAAAGCTAGCAAAGAAAAACAAAAAGAAAAAAGTTTAGAAAAAAAAGTGGTTTCTCCTTATACGGCAGAAGCTAAAAAGCCTTCAAAGGCAATTCCGATTTTTGTAGGACTTATTATTTTCTTATTATTGTTTCTAATTGGTTATATTTTAATAACTCAGTATGCTAAAGAAAATGATGAGCAGACAATTTCTAACTTAACTTATCTAGAATATTAAAGGTGGTGTAATAATGAATTTAGCAAATAAACTAACTATGGTAAGAATATTTTTAACAATTGCATTAATAACAATTTTACTTTTTCCATTTTATACGGTTAACATAACTTTTCCAAAGCTATTAGTAGGCGCTATTACGGTTGATACTAAGTATTTGATAGCAGCTGGAATATTTACGATTGCTTCGTTAACTGACTTTTTTGATGGTTACGTGGCAAGAAAATATAATATGGTTACTGACTTTGGAAAGATGGTAGATGCAATTGCTGATAAGATGCTAGTTAACTCAACGTTAATAGTATTAGCTTCTCAAGGCTTTGTTGCTCCAATCATCGTGGTTATCATTGTTTTAAGAGATAGTGTAGTAAATACTATTAAAATGATTGCGGGAAGTAAGGGAAAAGTTGTAGCAGCGATAAAAAGTGGAAAACTGAAAACCGCTTGTCTAATGGTTGGTATTGTTTTAACAATGTGCTATAACTTACCATTTGAATTATTTGGATTAGATATAGCTAACTTTTTGCTAGTTGTAGCAACCATTTTATCAATAATTTCGGGGATTCAATATTACTTATTAAATAAAGAAATAATTTTTGAGAAAAAAGCAGAAATTAAAACTTCGAAGTGATTTCATTACAGAAAAGGCTATTAAATAATAGCTTTTTTTAATTATTGTATAAAAAAGCTTACAGTTTCACAAACAAATGTTCGTAAAAGGTATTGCTTTTTATTAAAAACTCATTTATAATGGAAATATAACTAAGGATGGAGGAAAAACAAATGGCAAAAAGCACGGAAAAAGATAAAACATTAGAACAAGTACTGGCCGATATTGAAAAGCAATTTGGTAAGGGTGCGGTTATGAAACTTGGAGAAAATGTTCATAGTGAGATAGATGTTTCATCAAGTGGTTCACTTACACTTGATATAGCTTTAGGAGTAGGCGGATATCCAAAAGGTAGAATAATAGAAATATATGGTCCAGAATCAAGTGGTAAAACAACTTTTGCACTTCATGCAATCGCTGAAATTCAAAAGTCGGGTGGAAGAGCGGCGTTCATTGATGCAGAGCATGCTCTTGATCCGGTTTATGCTAAAAACCTAGGTGTAAATATTAATGAATTATTGTTATCTCAACCAGATACAGGGGAACAAGCTTTAGAAATATGTGAAGCTTTAGTTCGAAGCGAAGCAATAAACATTGTTGTAATTGATTCGGTTGCAGCTTTAGTTCCACAAGCTGAAATTGATGGAGAAATGGGAGATAGTCACATTGGACTTCAAGCAAGGCTTATGTCACAAGCTTTAAGAAAATTATCAGGAACAATTAGTAAGACTAATACCATTGCAATATTTATTAACCAATTACGTGAAAAGGTTGGAGTAATGTTTGGTAATCCAGAAACCACACCTGGAGGAAGAGCTTTAAAGTTTTATTCAACAATTAGGTTAGATGTAAGAAGAGCTGAACAGATTAAGAGCGGAGACAGTATAATTGGAAATAAAACTAATGTTAAGGTAGTAAAAAACAAAGTGGCACCACCATTTAAAATAGCAGCTCTTGAAATAATGTATGGAGAAGGGGTAAGCAAAAACGGGGAAATTGTGGACTTAGCCTCAGAAGTTGGTATTATGGATAAAAGTGGAGCTTGGTATTCTTATAAGGGTGAAAAAATTGGACAAGGAAAAGAAAATGCTAAGGCTTATTTAAAAGATAATCCAAAAGTAAAAGATGAAATCGAAAATAAAGTAAGAGAACATTATGGAATATTAAAAGGAAAAAAAGCTGAAAAATAGCTTTTTTTTCTTTTATATAACAAGAATATGCTATAATATTTATAGGTGATAGATAATGATTGAAAAAAGAATTGAAGAATTAATTGAAATATTAAATAAGGCAAATATAGATTATTATAAATATGATAATCCGGTTATAACGGATCAAGAATATGATAAGTATTTAAGAGAATTAATTATGTTAGAAACAAATCACCCGGAATTAAAGAAAGCAAATTCTCCTACTACTAGAGTTGGTGGGGTTGTTGCAAAAGGATTTAATAAAATCAAGCATGAACTTCCGATGCTTAGTTTAAGCAACGTTTTTAACGAAAATGAAATCATTAATTTTGATGAACGTATAAAAAAAGAAGTTCCTAATCCCAAGTATGTTTGTGAACTTAAAATAGACGGACTATCAGTATCTCTTTTATATAAAAAAGGAAAGCTTTTTAGGGCTACTACAAGAGGAGATGGGATTATTGGTGAAGATATTACACATAACGCCAAAACCATTAATACTATTCCATTAACGTTAAAAGAAAAAATAGATATTGAGGTCCGTGGAGAAATATACATGAGTAAAGAGTCTTTTAAAGATTTAAATAAAATAAAACGTAGTGAAAATGATGTCTTGTTTGCAAATCCAAGAAATGCTGCCGCTGGAAGTGTTAGGCAACTTGATTCAAAAGTAGCAGCATCAAGAAATTTAGATTGTTTTATATATCATTTGCCTAACGCTAGTGATTATGGGGTTAAAAGTCACGATGAGGCGCTGAACTTTATGAATAACTTAGGTTTTATTGTTAATAAAAATA
>JAVXAN010000048.1:0-4026 GCA_036660495.1 Bacilli bacterium
ATAGCACACATAATTACCGTAATTATATAATTCCATGTTATCTATTACTTTATCCGTTAAAATACGCTTAATCGACCTCATATAGCCTTTCTCACTGTTTGTAAACTGGTATTTGTCTGATGGATTAACTTGCACCCAAATACCTAAGGGGTCATTAGTCTTTTTTACTTCTTTAAAAGAAATTCCAAGGTAAGAAGATAGTCCGAGTTTTTCAATAAGCTCTAACCCATAAATAACGTTAGTTGAAGAAAATATCTTGTTTAATTCCTGTTTCTTTCTAAAGTAAGAAAGTTGATCTAATAACTTTTTGTTTTTTAAAATAGCATTTTTAAGATCTATATCAAGTTTAAAATTAAGAATCGTAGCAAACCTTATTGCTCTTAAAATTCTAAGCGCATCTTCTGATATTTTTTCATCTGCTAATCCAACCGTTTTTATTATCTTATTATTAATATCTTTAGTGGCACTTAGTAAATCTAACACCATACCATTACTATTCATACATAAAGTATTCATCGTAAAATCCCTACGTTTTAAATCAACTAACAAATCATTTGAATATACTACGTTACTTGGAAAGCGATTATCCTTATATTCTAAATCCATTCTAAAAGTAGTAATGTCAAAACGAGTTTTCTTATAAATTACGTTAACAGATCCATATCGTTCAAAAGGTACTTTAATACTAGGAAATATGTTCTGTAAATCTTTAGGCGTTGCATTTGTGCAAACGTCAACATCAGCACTTGTTTTTCCTAATACAAAGTCTCTTACAAAGCCACCTACTAAATATGCTGTATAACCTTTACTTTCAATAATTTTAAGTACTTCTAAAGCCTTATTTAACACTTATATCACCATAATAATTATATCATTAAAACAAAGAAAAAAACCATTTTCATGGTTTTTCATTATTTGTTTACAGCTTCTTTTAACTTAGAACCAGCTTTGAATGTAACAGTGGTTCTTGCAGCAATTTTAACAGCTTCTCCTGTTTTTGGATTACGTCCAGTACGTGCTGCTCTTGCTGATGGAGCAAAAGTTCCAAACCCTACTAAAGCCACCTTTTCACCGGCTTTTAAAGCTCCTGTGATACTGTCTGTTGTAGCTTCTAATGCTCTTGTAGCATCTGCCTTTGTTAACCCTGCTTTTTCAGCGATTAATTCTACTAATTGTTGTTTTGACATATTTCTACCTCCATCTATCTTTGTTCTATTTGCAAGCTATGTTGCTTACATTTATAGCGTACCATTTTCAAATAAATAAAGCAAGTATTTTGTTTAAATTTTAACTTATTTTACTTGTTTTTAAAGGATATATTACTGTTTTATCATAGATTCAACAACCAGCCTCTTATTATTATTACCTTTAAGACAAGTTATAAGCTTAAGATTAGCAATTTTATCATCATTTTCAAGAATAAAATAATCATTCTTTGAGATTAAATAAACCTTTTTAACAACATAATTAATAACACTATCTTTATAATACACGTTTATTAAACCGCCTTTTTTCAAATCGTCTATCTTATTAAAATAGGTTCCTTTGCCTGTTCCTGAGTGTCCAAGCATAACGTTTGTTTTTAAAGGATCAAAATCATTATAATAAACAACATTATTTTTTAAGTTATTAAAGTTTTCATCACTTTTTTGAACTTTAATTAATAAATTAATATCTGGAATTTCCAAAACTATGTCATTATAATACTTCTTTCGGTTTTTTATAGCCGTCTTTGCAAAAACTTCAGTTTCCGTTTTCAAAGCATAAAAATACACAAAATTAAATGATAATACTGTTAATCCAATAATAAAGAGAATACTAAATATTTTTCTTTTCACAAGCTAAACCAATGCCTCCTATAATGCTTATAACTTCAGATAATAAAAACACTAATGATTTTTTACCAGTACTAGGTAAAGTCTTGATTTTATTAGGTTTATTATTATCAACATATACATTATCATTAATAGTTATATTTTCCTTTTCAACTTCTTTACTAATAGAACTACTAAAAATTTTAGTTTGACTAACCCCAGGCTCTGTAACAATAACTTCCATGTCATCAGGCTTTTTATTTTCATCATATTCACTTATTTGTTTTAAGAAATATTTTCCATAAGGTAGCTCAGTTTCAATTATGCCATCGCTATTAGTAATTTCTTTTATTATTAAATCACCATATTCATTATATATACCAAAAGTAACTCCTGATATGTTTTTAATTATTCCACTATTTTTATCATCAATTACCTTTTTTATTGTAAGATTGTTTTTAATAACTTGTGGATACACTTCTAATTTAACATCAATATTATTACTATTAAGTTTTACTTTATGTTTATAATTATTATTAATATATCCGGTTTCACTTTGTGTTTCTAATACATAATAGCTTCCTGCAGTTAAATTATTAAAAGTAACCATTTCATTTTCATCAACCTCTTTTTCACTTATTAAATTATCCTTATCATTATAAATAGCATATTTTGATAATTTACTACCAAAGTTTAACTTACTTGTTTTAATTCTATTAACGCTTATACTTCCGTACGTGCTTTTTAACTGGTACTCTTTTACATAATCATCTGTCATTCCAAAAGATGCTATAGTTTGAAAACCAGCTTTTTTATAGACTATTGTGCTACTTTTTATTTGCTTTCTTTTTAACGTAAACTTTGTGTTTTCTACTACGTCTACAAACAACTTATTATTAGTTGCAATAGAATTAAAAACGGTAAAATTACTCAAGACATCATTATAATCCTTTAAAATTATCTTATCTCCAATTAAATATGTTTTAGATAAATCAAAGGATGCGTATTTAGCATGATTACTAACGTTATTTAAAATTTCTTCTTTATATTTATCGATATTAATAACGTTAACAGCTGCCCTATCGCTAGTCCATACTACGTACGGAACCCCCATTTTTAACCATATTAATTCTTGAGCAGCCATGTAATATTCTTTTTGACTATGATTAAAGTTCCCATACCCATAATATGCTACAAGTTCTAAGTATCTAAGCTCGTCATCGCTTAAATTAAAATCATTTCTATTATTATAAGAATCATACCAAGACTTAGTCGCATCAACTCCTGGCTCAATACAGTAGGCAATTCTCCCTCCAGCATCTTTAATAGCAAGATTAATTTGTTTAGTACCAGGCCTGTTTATTACTACTCCGTAGTCTAAATTCCACGTAATATAAGTGTCTAATGACCCCGCTACTGCATTATCAGGAATTATTGTTATTAAAATTCCAAAAATCATTAAAAGTAATTTTTTCATATATTCCTCCTATTAATAACTTTCGTCATAACATAATTATTCCCTCATAAAAAAAGCAGAATTCACTTTCTACTTTTAATATATATTTAATTTAATCAGTTTTAGATTCTTTGAAAACGTATTTTTTACTTAAACTATAATTTAATAAAATAACTATAACTTGAACAATTAACTTAGATATCTTATCACTAATTTTAAGTTCAGTAACCATAACAAACATAGTAAACATATCAATTAATAGAGTAATAACTCTAGAACTCACAAATGAATAGACTTCTTTTGTTATATTTTTACTTTTACTCCTAAATACAAATATACGATTAGTAATATAAGCAAAAGCCACAGCTAAAAACCAAGAAAAAATATTTGCAATTTGTAGTTGCAATGAATTTTTAGAATCTAGAAAAGTTAATACACATGCATAATAAGTAGATAAACTAACAACTGTAGTTAATACTCCTATTATTAAATAATTTACTATTTCTTCATGTTTTTTATATAAATTCATCACTTTTTAATACCATATAATATATCTGATGCTGTTATCAAATATTTTTTATCTAAAATTTTTAATAATTGTGACTCTTGCTTTTCATATAATAATTGATTCCTTTTAATAATATAATTTTTGTATTCTAATGGCAAAGTATTAATAAAATCTAAAATGTATTTATTATCAATCATTGCAATAATAATAGAATATATATTATTATAAACATATTTTAAAAATTCTTT
>JAVXAN010000049.1:0-3957 GCA_036660495.1 Bacilli bacterium
GTAGTAAGAGGCTTTGTTATTGATTATATTTCTTTAAATATATTTGGCTATAATTTCCCAATTTTTAATTTAGCAGATATGCTAATTATAATAGGGGTTTTAATAATTATGTTCTTTAGTATAAAAGAAGAGGTGAAACATGAAATACGTTATAGATAATCCAGAGGATTTTATTAGAATTGATAAATATTTAATTGATAAAACTGATAATAGTAGGACTAAAGTTCAAGAAATGATAAAATTAGGACTAATTTTAGTAAATGGTAAGCAAGCAAAAAATAGTTTAACATTAAAAGAAAATGATATTGTTGAAGTGACTGGTGCTTTAGAAGTAAATACTGATATTTTACCCGAAAAAATGGATTTAAACATTATTTATGAAGATAGTGATGTTATTGTTGTAGACAAGCCAAGTGGGCTTGTTGTTCATCCTTCAGTTGGACATTTTAGTGGAACGCTAGTTAATGGACTTTTAGCACATACTAATAATTTAAGCCATGAAAACGGAGTTACAAGGCCAGGTATAGTTCATAGGATAGATAAAGATACTAGTGGACTTTTAATTGTTGCAAAGAATAATAAAGCACATTTATTTTTATCAGAACAATTAAAAGATAAAACATTATCAAGAAAGTATATAGCCCTTGTAGAAGGTGTTATTAATAATGATACTGGCACGATTGATGCACCAATTGGAAGAGATCCAAAGGATCGAAAGAAAATGTGTGTAACAGATCAAAATGCCAAAAATGCGGTTACGAATTTTAGAGTACTAAAGAGGTATAAAACAACTACATTACTTGAATGCTTTCTTGAAACAGGAAGGACTCATCAAATAAGAGTGCACATGAAATATATTAATCATCCAATTGTAAATGATCCTGTTTATGGTAAAGCTAACAAAAATAATGACTTTGGTCAAATGCTTCATGCAGTAGAAATTGAATTTGTTCATCCTACTACTTTAGAAAGATTAAAATTCACTTCTAACCTTCCTGAAAAATTTAAAAGCATATTAGACCAGTACAAAGAATAGGAGGTGCTTTTTATGTCAGCATTAGAAAAAAGAAATTTATTAGTAATGAAATTCCTTCATTATTTTATAACTGAAAAAAACTATAATCCAATTATTGTTCATGGTATTCAAGATGAAATATGGCTTGAAAACCTAGATTCAGAATATAGAATTGTAAGAATTATACTTGGTTATATTCATAATAATGAACAATATGAATTTGATAATTATAAAGTCCAAAAGTTAGTAAGACAAATAAAAATGAAAACTTTTACAATTAAGATGAAAGTAATGTCTTTATATCTTGATATTAATGATGAAGTTGAACTTAAAAAAATTGGTAATAATTACCCAGTAATTATAAAAAATGATAATTCAGTAAAAAAATCCGAATTTATTAAAGAATCTTTTCCAGATATGTCTGAAAAGTTAAAGTTTACTGAAGAAGGAGAAAGACTTTTCGAAAAAATAAATAATGATATTTTAATTAAAAATACAAGTGAAAACGAAAAATTAAATGATTTATTTAAAATTAAAAAGCCTGTTGTTACGTATGCTTTAATTGGAATTATCACGGTTTTTATGATTGGAATGTATGGCTTTGGAAATGGTAGTAATGACATAACAACGCTTTAT
The DNA here is from genome assembly GCA_036660495.1 of Bacilli bacterium. GTDB lineage: Bacteria > Bacillota_I > Bacilli_A > RF39 > UBA660 > JAVXAN01. The sequence goes on from JAVXAN010000049.1 coordinate 1,652, forward strand.
AATTTTGGCGCATTAGTAAAGAATCATGAGTACGTAAGATTAATAACTAGTATGTTTATTCATATTGGATTACTTCATTATTTAATGAATACTTGGGCTTTAGCAATTTTAGGAAAACAAGTAGAATCTTTTTTAGGGCATGCTAAGACGTTAATAATATTTTTATATAGTGGTATAATTGGTAATCTTGTCTCATTATTATTAATGGCAGATAACTCAATTTCAGCCGGAGCATCAGGAGCTATATTTGGGCTTATGGGAGCCTTGTGCTATTTTGCGTTTAACTATAGGACTTATATGGGTTTAGCCTTAAAACAGCAGATTTTACCTGTTATACTTGTTAATTTAGTTATTGGAATGATGATACCATCAATTAATATGTTTGCTCACGTAGGCGGTTTAATTGCAGGAGTATTAATTGCAATTGCCTTAGGAATAAAAAACAAGTCAACAACTTTTGAAAAAACAAATGGTTTTGTAGCAGCTACAATTTTAATTGTAGCATTATCATATTTAGTTTATTTTAGATAAATAATAGGAATTGTGTGGGAAGTATGAAAAAAAAAATAAAAGAAACAATCAAAAAAATAAACACTTATTTTTACGAAAACAAGAAAAAGTTTGCTAAAGGAATATGTTTTGAAAAACTTTTATTTCTTTTTGTTATAGGTTGTATTATTGGAACGTATTATGAACAACTATTAAACTTAGCAATTAATTATGCTAATGATGGATCAATTATTTGGGAATCAAGAAGGGGCGTTATTTATGGCCCATTAAGCCCAATTTATGGTTGTGGATTTATTATTATGATATATTTTCTTGCTCATAAAAAACTAAAGTGGTATCAAATATTGTTACGTGGTAGCTTAATTGGGGGTATTTTTGAATACTTAGTTAGTTTTCTACAAGAAGTATTTGTTGGGACGGTTTCATGGGACTATAGTACTTATTTTTTAAACATAAATGGTAGAACAACTATTCCTTACATGTTTTTTTGGGGAATAGCATCAGTTTTGCTTATAAAAAAAATATATCCGTTTTTTTCAAAGTTAATTGAAAAAATACCATATAATTTAGGCGATTTAATAACAAAAATACTTATAATAATTTTATCTTTTGATATGCTTATTTCTTGGTCAGCATTAATCAGACAAGATTTAAGAAGAAGAAACGTACCAGCATATACTATTGTCGATAAGTTTTATGATAAGTACTATCCAGATACTTATTTAAAAAAGTTTTTTCCAAACATGCGGGTAAGGGAGGTAAAGTAATGAATTTTATAATAATAATATGTCTTATATTAATCCTTTCAGGATTAACAATCATCATTATAAAAGACTTTTTATGTCGAAATAATAATAACGTTCCAGTAATTCGCTCTTGTAATAATCATAAGTTTTGCATATTAATTCCAGCTAGAGACGAATCAAAAGTTATTAAGGATCTGTTAAAAAGTATTAAGAGCCAAACTTATAAAGTACCTATGAATGACGTTTACGTTATTGTTGAAGATGAAAAAGATAAAACTGTAAAAATATGTGATAAATATAAAGCAACGGTAATTGTTAGAAAACATTTAAACTTGAAAAGAAAAGGTTATGCTCTTGATGAAGCAGTAAAAGACATATTAAAAAAAGGCAAGAAGTATGATGCTTATTTTATTTTTGATGCAGATAATGTTTTAGATAAATATTTTATTGAAAACATGATTTCAACTTATGATAATGGTTATGATTTAGCATCAGGCTATCGAAATGTTAAAAATGGAGATGATAGTGTTGTTGCAACTACTTCTTCTTTAATGTTTTCACTAATTAATACTATTTTTAATAATCGTAAGATAAAAGAAACAAGAAACATTACTTTTTCAGGAACTGGTTTTTATGTTACTGGCAGCTTAATTGAAAGTTGGGGAGGTTATCCATTTCATTCCTTAACTGAAGATTATGAATTATCATTATATGCTATTTTAAATAATTTAACTACTTATTATAATTTTGATGCTGTTTTTTATGATGAACAACCAGTTAAATATAAACAAACGGTACCTCAAAGGATTAGATGGATTAGGGGCTTTTTTGATACAAGAAGAAAATATGTTCCATTATTAAAAGAAAGTGCTAAAGTTAAATCGAACAATCATGGATCTAAAATAGATGAAATAATTGGTATTATTCAGTATGTTCTTATAGTAGTTGGACTAATACTTTGGCTTTTATCATTATTAGTCATGAGTGTATATGCTTTAATTATAAAAGAACCATATATTAATTTTATACTTCAGTTTATATTCTTACTCT